>JBAUAY010000807.1:0-13327 GCA_049676235.1 Streptosporangiaceae bacterium | reverse complement strand
GGCCAGGCGCGCGGCCAGCCCGGCCGCGGCCGCGTCGAGGTCCGCTGCGGCGACCACCCGGTTCGCCAGCCCGATCCGCAGGGCCTCGTCGGCGTCGATGATGTCGCCGAGCAGGATCAGCTCCCGGGCCCGGCCTTCACCGATGATCCGGGGCAGCCGGACGGTGGCGCCCATGTCGGGCATGATCCCGTAGCGTGTCTCCAGCAGGCCGACCTTGGTGCCTTCCGCGAAGATGCGGAAATCGCACGCCAGGGCCAGCTGCAGGCCCGCGCCGTAGGCGTGGCCGCGCACGGCGGCGACGCTGGCGCAGCCGAGGTCGGGGATCCAGCTGAAGGTCCCCGCCGCGGCCCGTCCCGCGGCGCGGGCGTTCTCCTCGTCGGGCCGGTCAGCCAGGCCCGCCAGCATCCCGGCCATGCCTTCGGCCAGGTCGATGCCGGCCGAGAAGGTCGGCCCCTCTCCCGTCACCACCAGGCAGCGGAGGGTCTCGTCGGGCCCCAGCTCGGTGCCGAGCCGGGTGAGTTCCGCCCACATCAGCGGGTTCTGAGCGTTGCGCTTGCCCGGGCGGGCCAGGGTCAGGGTGCCGATGTCTCCGTCGCGCTGGTAGCGGATGGTCTGGTAGTCGCTCATGCGTCCGTCAGTCCCCTGTTCCGAGCTCATCCATACAGTAGTGTATGGATGGAAGGCTAGGCATCAGCCGCGGCCCTGTCAATGACGCCCAGTCAATGGGGCCCTGTCAATGACGCCCTCTCAATGACGCCCTGTCAACCTTGCGCGGTCAACGCCGCGCGGAACACGAAGGGGACAGACAATGGCCGCCCCGACCCGCACGCCGCGCGGTAAGTGGATCGAGCAGGGGCTGCGGGCGCTGGCCGCCGGCGGCCCGGACGCCGTCCGGATCGAGCCGCTGGCCCAGGCCCTCGGCGTGACCAGGGGCGGCTTCTACTGGCACTTCGACGACCGGAATGCGCTGCTTGAGGAGATGCTCGACCGGTGGGAGCAGGCCACCACCGAGGGGGTGGCCGAGCGCCTCGAACGTGAGGGCGGCGACGTCCGGGCCAAGCTGCGGCGACTGCTCGCGCTCACCTCCTCCAGCGTCCTGCTGACCGACCTCGCCGTCCGTGACTGGGCCCGGCGCGACCCGGCGGTCGCCGAGCGCCTCCGCCGCGTCGACAACCGGCGGATGGATCACCTGCGCGCGCTGTTCGGCACCATCTGCTCCGACGCGGACGACGTCGAGGCCCGCTGTCTGCTCTTCTTCTCGCTGCTCATCGGCAACCACTCCATCGCCGCCGATCACGGCGCTCGCAGCCGCGCGGAGGTGCTGGCCCTGATCCTGAGATGGCTCGGCGCCTAGTTGCGCCTGGGCTCTCTGTCCGCCTGTCGGACCCCTGTCCGACAGATCGGGCATTCGCACGGCCCGACCGCGAATCAAGGCGGTGGCCGAGGCCACCGGGCCAGCGAGATAAATGCCGCGCGGGCTCCTGCGCAGGTGCGCGAACAGGCGAGACAGCCGCATCCAGGCCGACGCCGGTCGGGCCGGGGCCGGGCGCGCGACCGGGGAGCGCGGCTGCGCGCGCGATCGTGACCTGGGAAACGCGCTGGCACGCGGCCCAGTCCGCGCTGATGGCCCCCGCCGTCTGAAGCAGCCAGGGAAGGTACTCGCCGGTCAGCACCTCGACCGGGGTCTCGGCGGCATGCACGGTGACGTTCAGGGCCGCGATCGTCCGGCCGTCACCGTCTCGCAGCGGTGCGGCCACCGACCGTATGCCCGGGGCGAGCTCCTGGTCGGTGAGCGCCCAGCCGCGCGCCCGGACCTCCCGCAACGCTGCGGCGCGTTCCTCCGCGTCCGGTTGCCAGCGAGGGGTGATGCCGGACCGGCTGGGTTCGGCGAGCACCCGTTCAGCCTCCCCGGGCGGAAGGGCGGCGAGCAGTACCTTGCCGAGTGAGGTCTGCATCGCCGGAAACCGGGTGCCGATCGTCACCGCCAGGGCGATGATCTTCGGCACCGCGACCCTCGCCACGTACACGATGTCCGAGCCGTCGAGCTGGGCGATCGACGACGACTCGTGAGTGCGCGCGACCAGCTTGTCCATGTGCGGCCGCGCGACTTCCCACAGGCCCCGGGACAGCACGTACGACATGCCCAGGTCGAGCACGCGTGGGGTGAGCTCGAAGCCGCCGTCGGCCGAGCGCACGTAACCGAGCTGTTCCAGCGTGAGCAGAATCCGCCGCGCGGTCGGCCGGGCCAGGCCGGTCGCGGTGGCCACTGCGGTGAGCGACATGATGGGCTGGCGCGGGTGGAAGGCCCGGATCACATCGAGGCCGCGCGCGATCGCCTCGATGAAGTCCGGGCTGCTGTCGCGTCGTGCCACGGGCACCCTCCCACCATCTCGATGCGCGACCGGGCCGGGGCCTGCCTCGCTCTTACGCACTGTAGCTCCTCACGGCTGAACTGTCCGCGTGGCGAACGTTGTCGCCATTCTCCGATGTGATCCACCGGCCGCTGCCTCTTGACAGGCCTCAGAGAAAAGGCCAGTCTTCCGTTCAAGCTCAAAGTGACCGTTTGGCGGACACTCGTCCGTCATGATCCACCTTCCGCCCCACGGGGAGGTTCCATGACAGCCGGATCTCATCCCGGTGAGCTGCTGGCCAGGCTGACAGCAACGGGCCTGGTACCAGGGCGACTGGTGGTACTGAAGCAGAGAAACCGACGATGGACGGAACGACCGCTCACCACCGACCGGGAAACCCGGCCGCTGGGCCCCGTCGCCGAAGCGTGGTTCCGAGGTGGCCAATCCCGTACTGGCGGACCGTCTTGATCCCCTAAGGCGGTCCAGGCCGCCGCACGAATACCGGTGAGCCGGGCGCGCACCCGGCTCACCGGACCAACCACTAACCCACCTACCAGTGAGTGAGCACAAAGGAGTCTAGCCGTGGAACCTATCTCGGCACGCCTGCGGCGCATCTCCCGCCGCAGTGCCGCGCTGGCGGCGGCCACCGTCGCGGGGATCGCCCTGGCGGCCTGCGGCAGCAGCAGCGGCAGCAGCAGCACAGGTACTAGCTCGTCAGCATCCGCCTCGTCGGGAAGCAGCAGCAGCAAGCCGCTCAACCTCGCCTACCTGTCATTCGCCGTCGAGAACAGCTACGACGCCCCGATGCTGGCCGCCGCGCAGGCTGTGGCGAGCGACAACCACGCCACGATGAAGGTCTTCGACGCGAACAACAGCCCACAGACTCAGTACGCGCAGCTACAGGACGTTATTAGCTCGGGCCAGTACAACGGCATCATCCTTCAGCCCATCTTCGGCACCGGCCTGACCGGCCTGGTGAAGGAGGCGATCAGCAAGGGCATCAAGGTCGTCAACATGGACCAGATCCTCGGCCCGAACCTATCAACCGACGCGCCGCAGGTGGCGGGCCTGTCCGCCAACGTGACGTTCGTGCCGACCGACATCGGCACCAAGCTCGGCATGCTCGTGGTGCAGGCGTGCCAGGCCAAGAACCTGAACCCCTGCCAGGTCGGCTACCTCTATGACATCAAGGCCTCCGCGCTTGACGTCGCGGTGTACGGCGCGTTCTCCAAAGCGATCGCGGCCGATCCCGCCGTCAAGATCGTGGCGCAGGGGCAGAGCTTCTTCAGCCCGACCACGGGGCTGACCGCGGTCCAGGACATGCTGACAGCCCACCCGGACCTCAACCTGATCGTCGGCTCTGACCAGGGCATCGAAGGCGGCGCCCAGGCCGTGCAGGCCGCGCACCGTACCGGCCAGGTCATCCTGGTGGGATACGGCGCCAGCGCGGCCGCCCTGGCCGGTGTCACGTCCGGTGCCTGGTACGCGGACGTCGCTCAGGCGCCGGCCAGCGAGGGCCGCTTGGCGGTGCAGGCTCTGGTCGCCGCGCTGCGCACGGGAAAGAGCAGCGGCGGCATCGACCCGGTGGCCCAGTTGCCTGACGGCGGCGTGGTGACCAAGGCCAATGTGAGCCAGTTCACGGCCGAGTGGCCCGGATGACGTCGCCTGAACATTCAGGCTTCCAGGGCGCGCACGTCGAGCTGCGGGACGTTTCGAAGTCCTTCGGCGGCGCGCGCGCCCTGGAAGGAGTCAATCTCCAGATCGCGCGCGGGTCGATCCACGCCCTCGTCGGCGAGAACGGCGCGGGCAAGTCGACCCTCGGCAAGATCATTTCGGGGGTCATCGCCCCGGACCGGGGACAGCTCCTGCTGGGCGATGAGCCGGTCCGCTTCCGGTCTCCTCGCGACGCGATCTCCCGCGGCATCGTTCTCATCGCGCAGGAGATGTCGATCGTGCCTTCCTTGTCCGTCGCCGAGAACGTCTTTCTCGGCACTGAGCCGCGGCGGGCGGGCTTCCTGCGGCGGCGGGCGCTCGGCCGTCGCTACTCCGAACTCACCGGCACAGCGGGGTTCGGGCTCAGTGGCGAGCTGAACGCCGGCGGCCTGCGGACGGCGGACCAGCAGAAGGTGGAGATCTTGCGCGCGCTGTGCCGCAACGCCGAGCTGATCGTGATGGACGAGCCGACGGCGGCCCTGTCCGGGCCAGACGTAGCCGCGCTGCACGAGGTCATCCGCCGGCTCGCGCGATCGGGCACCACGGTGGTGCTGGTCTCGCACCTCCTGGGTGAGGTGCTCGAGCTGGCGGACGAGATCACGATCCTGCGCGACGGGCATGTCGTGCGCACCGCGGCCGCGGCAGGCCAGACCGAGGAGTCGCTGCTGAACGCGATGCTGGGGCGGTCCATCAGCGCCACGTTCCCGGCCAGGCAGCGCGTCGGGCCGGATGCACCGGTAGTGCTATCGGTCCGGGGGCTCAACGCCCCCGGCGTTAACGGCGTGTCTTTCGACCTGCACGCCGGGGAGATCGTCGGCCTGGCGGGTTTGGTCGGTGCGGGCCGTACCGAACTCGCGCGTGCGGTGTACCAAGCGCACCGGACCGCCTCGGGCACGGTCAGCGTGGCCGGCCACGAGCGGCTCACCCGGCGGTACCGGGCCGGCGGCCCGCGCGCGGCCTTGCGAGCCGGCGTCGCGATGATCCCGGAATCACGCAAGGAACACGGGCTCCTGCCGCGCCGCTCGGTCAGGGAGAACGTCAGCCTGGCCAGCCTGGGCCAGCTCAGCCGGGGTGGCATAGTCAGACGCCGGCCCGAGCGCCGGACCGTGGAGCAGATGCTGCGCCGGGTGGACGTCCGTGCGCACAGCCAGGCGATGCCGGCCGACGCGCTGTCCGGCGGCAATCAGCAGAAACTGCTGTTCGCCAGGATGCTGCTATGTCATCCGCGGGTCCTCATCGCGGACGAGCCGACGCGTGGCGTAGACGTCGGCGCGAAGCGAGCCATCTACGAGCTGCTGACCGCGCTGACCGCGGACGGCGTCGGGGTCCTGCTGATCTCCTCAGAGGTGGAGGAAATCATCGGCCTGGGACACCGGGTGCTCGTGATGCGCATGGGCCGGATCGCCGCCGAGCTGAGCGGCGACGAGGTGACAGAAGCAGCCATTCTCTCAGCCGCGTTCGGCGCCACCGAAAGAGATGCGTCATGAGTCAGCCAGAAGTAACCGGGACGGCCGCCTCAGCCGAGGGCAAGGTCATTCCCGGGCAGCCGCGCGCGGAACTGCTGGCCCGGCTGCGCCGAGGCGGGATCATCTTCCCTTTCCTCGTGCTGTTCGTGGTGCTGTCGGTCGCCAGCGGGCCGTTCTTGACCAAGGTCAACCTGCTGGACATCCTCGATCAGCAGGCCTCGACCCTGATCATCGCGGCCGCCGGTACCTTGGTGCTAATCGCCGGTGGCATCGACCTGTCGGTCGGGGCGACCTACGCGCTGGCCGGCGTCATCGCGGCGGATCTCGCGCTCTCGGTGCCGCCACCGCTCGCCATCCTGGCCGGAGTCGCGGTCGGACTCGCGGTGGGGCTCGCCAACGGCGTGATCGTGACGGTCTTCCGGATCAACTCGCTGATCGCCACGCTCGCCATGTCCTTCGTGATCGGCGGCCTCGCCAGCCTCGTCACCGGCGGGAACCTGATCATCGCCTACAGCCGCCCGTCCTTCGCCGACCTAGCCCGCACCACGTTCCTCTCGGTGAACACCTCGACCTGGACCATGGTGATCGCGGTCGCGCTAATCGCGGTCGTGCTGGCCCGGACAACCGCCGGGCGCTATATGTACGCGGCAGGCAGCAACGCCGAGGCGGCCCGGCTGGCTGGAGTCAGGGTGCAGACCATCAAGCTGACCACGTTCGTGGTCAGCGGCGGAGCCGCTGCCCTCGGCGGCGTCATCGACGCCTCCCGAGTGCTCAGCGCCCAAGCGTCGAACGGCGAGACCGCCCTGACCTTCACGGTCCTCGCGGGCATCGTGGTCGGCGGGACAAGCATCCTCGGCGGCGAAGGCGCGATCTGGCGCACCGTCGTCGGCGTGTTGTTCATCGCGCTGATCGGAAACGGCTACGACCTGCTCGGGCTCAACCCGCTTTATGAGCAGATCACCCTCGGCGGCATCTTGCTCATCGCCGTCGGCGCCGACGCCTGGTCACGGCTGCGGACAGGCTAGCGGCACCAGCTCCACCGACACCGGGCAGGATCACCTGATGTCCGCCTTAGCCAGGACCGGCGTCCCGGTTTGCTCAGCGCTTGGTGAACACGGCGTGGACGGTAATGGTGTTGTGTACGGAGGCCATGCCCATCTGGTTCCAGGTCAGGCCGAAGTCCGTCCGGTTGACCGGGACCTCGGTGTCGAGCGATATCTCGCTGTCGCTGACGGCGGCCACCGTGGCGTCGAAGGTGATCGGCCTGGTGCGGTCGCGCACGGTGAGGCTGCCGGAGACGGTGGCGCCCTGGCCGGACGGCCTGGCCTGGTCAACGGTGAAGGTGATGTCGGGGTAGGTGTCGCTGTCGAAGAAGTCGGCCGAGCGCAGGTGCGTGTCGCGCTTTTTGTTCTTCGTATCGATCGACGCGGCGTTCACGGTGATGGTGCCGCTCACGTCACCGGCCTGGGAGACGGTCCCCTGGCCGCTGGCCTGGCGGAAGACGCCTTTCACCGGAGCCAGGCCCCACATGCTCTTAGACCGCAGGCTAACCGTCGACCTGGAGGCATCCAAGGTCCAGTCTCCGGCGAGTGCCGCGTCCGCCATCAGCGCCTGCAGCGCCGGCGCGTTCGTCTGTCCTGACGGTGCCATGCCGCCCTCCTATACAATTCGGTTCTGATACCAAAATAGTTTTGACATTGAAACAATATGCAGGAGCGCCGACCGTGTCAAGGGAGAAAGGCGGCCGCAGGAAGCGGGCGCCCACGTCTGATCAGGCGGCGGGTTGCACTGGGCGAATGCGCCCGTGGCAGCCACTCGCGGTCCTGCGCGAGGGCCAGGCAGTCGGGCAGGTCATCCAGGGTCAGGGGGAGGATCGGGTTGAACATGAGCCGATAGTGACGGACAACGCCGCGCGTCCGCCATTGAATTAAGTGCTCCGCCCGGCGGCGTGGAAGGCCTCGAGAGCCTGGCCGGGAGTGTCGTAGTAGGCATCAGCGCCCAGCGCCGGGCTGATGCCGTAACGGTCGAGTTGCTGCCGCACCGGGTCGAGCACAGAGCTCATGACCAGGCGTACCTGTCGCCGGCGAAGGTGCTCGACCACCTTGGTCAGGACGGTGGATGCCGTGTAGTCGACGTCGCCGATGGCGGCGCAGTCGAGGACCAGCCAGCGCAGCGGCCCGCCGTGGTCAGCCAGCGCCGCGACGTCCTCAAACAGCCTGGAGGCGTTGGCGTAGTACAGGCTGGTGCCGAACCGGTAGACGACCAGTCCCTCCTCGGTGCGGACGCCTGGCCGGACCGGGGCCGCGTGCCAGTGCCCGGCGGGCGACTTCACCAGGACGCTGTTGAGCGGATTGTAGCTGTGCCGCAGGTGGTCGACGATCGAGGCGACGACGGCGAGCACGATGCCGGACTCGACCCCCAGGGCCACCACCGCCACGGTCGTGAGCAAGGCCACGGCGTACTCGTGCTTCCTGATGGCCAGGATGCGCCGCATTCCCTTGACGTCGATGAGCTCGACGGCGATCAGGAAGACCACCGCGGCCAGGGCGGCGTCCGGCAGGTACGTCAGCGGCCCGGTGAGCAGCACGAGGACGACCAGGACCACGGCGGCGGCGCTGAGCGGGGCCAGCTGGCTGCGGCCGCCGGCGTTGTCGACCACCTGCGCTTTGGTCGGGCTGCCGTTGACCACGAACGTGCCGGAGAACGCGGCAGTGATGTTGGCGGCACCCAGGCCGACCAGGTCGGTGGCCTCGCTGAACTCCTCCTCGTACTTCACGGCGTAGGCCCGGGAGGTGGCCGCGCTCTGAGCCAGGATGACCACGAACATCGACGCCGCGGCGCCGAGCAGCGCGGCGGCGTCGTGTCGGCCGAGGGCGGGCAGGCCCAGGCTCGGCAGCCCGCGCGGGACGTTCCCGACTACGGCCACGCCGTGGCTGGCCAGGTCAAAAGCCCAGCTCACGCCGATCGCGATGATCACCGCGATCAGCGGTCCCGGGATCCGGCGGGTGATCAAGCGAGCCGCGACCACGATCACGATGACCCCGATCGATACCGCCACGTCGGCCGGGTGCGCGTGCGGGAGCGCGCGCACTGTGCGCAGGAGCTTGGGCAGGGCCTGCTGGCCCGCGGCCGTCACCCCAAGCATGTCAGGCAGCTGTCCGGCCGCGACCTGGATTCCGACGCCGGTCAGGAACCCGACCAGCACGGTACGGGAAAGGAAGTTCGCCAGGAATCCGAGCCGGGCCAGCCGGGCCACCAGCAGCAACACGCCGGCCAGCAGGGCCGCCAGCCCGGCCAGCCGCACGTACCGCTCCGATCCCGCCACCGCCAGACCGGAGAGCGCGGCGGCGAGTATGGCCGCGGTCGCCGAATCCGCGGCGACGACGAGATGCCGGGACGAGCCGAGGATGGCGAAGATCGCCATCGGGAGGAGCATCGTGTACAAGCCGGTCACCAGCGGCATCCCGGCGATCTTCGCGTAGCCGAGCACCTCGGGGATGCCGAGGGCGGCCAGCGTGAGGCCGGCCAGCGCATCGGCGGGTACCCGGGATCGGTCGATGGGCAGCACCCCTTGCAGCATGGGCAGCGCCCGTGGCCATCTCGGCCAGCGGCCCTCCACGGAACCCGGCATCTTCTCACCTCCCGCCCTTGGCGCAGTTCAGGATAAGTTCATCTTCTCGCCACCGGGCGTTCAGCGCCTTGACGACGTACCACGGGCACCACAGAATGACCCTCAAAAGAGGAGCCTCATTGCCAGCCAGCACTGCCCGCACCTACGCTGTCCCGGCCGACTCGGGCGCCGATGCGATCGTACGGGCGCTGGCGGAGGCAGGAACGCGGTTGATGTTCGGCGTGCCGGGCGGCGGTCCCAACCTGGACGTGGTCGGGGCTGCGGCGACGGCCGGGCTGCGCTTCATCCTGGCCCACGGCGAGACCGCCGCGATGATCATGGCCGCCACTTACGCCGACCTCACCGGCACGCCCGGGACCGTGGTCGTCACCCGCGGACCGGGGCTGGCCAGCGCGGTCAACGGCATCGCGCATGCGGCCCTGGACCGGCTGCCCGTGGTGGTGATCGCGGATACCATCGCGGCCGCCGAAGCCAGCCGGGTCAGCCACCAGCGGATCGACCAGGCAGCCCTGGGCCGGTCGGTCGCCAAGGCGTCGATCACCGTGGGCCGGCGGCACCCCGGCGAGGTCGCCGCGCGGATCGTCCGGATGGCGCTGGCGGCACCGCCAGGACCGGTGATCGCCAACCTGGACGACAGCGCTCCAGGACCCGTCGAAGGCCCGGGCCCCGAAGGCGGTGCTCCCGAAGGAGGTGGCCGGCCGGCCAGCGTAGCGGGCGCCTCGGGTGCTTCACTCCTGGCTAGCGCCATGCGAGCGGCGCGGCGCCCGGTGCTGTTGCTGGGCGCGGGCGCCATTCCGGGGACCGCCGCGATCAGGGCGGCCCTGGCGGGCCGTGGCCTCCCGGCGCTGCATACCTACCGGGCTCGCGGCATCATCCCGGACTCCGCCGGCGAGGCGGCCGGGCTGGTCACCGGGGGCACGATGGAGTGGCCGCTGCTCAGCGCGGCCGATCTCATCATCGGGCTCGGCGTGGACGAGGCCGAAATGATCCCGGCACCGTGGGATTACGCCGCGCGGACCGTCCTGATCACCGAGCCGGAGGCCGGCCCGGCGAGCCGGCCCGGCCCGGCCGGTTCCTACCGCGGCTACTTCACCGGCGCGGCTGAGCTGAGGATGCCGCTGGCCCGGGCCGCGCAGGTACTGGCCGAGGTGCTGGCTGACGGGCCCGGCCACGGCTGGCCGCCAGGTGCGGGACACGCGGCTAAGACGGACGCCGCCGCCCGGCTCGCTGCGGTGGCCATCGCCGCCCCGGGGCTGCTGGCCCCCCAGCAGGTCGTCGCGACAGTGCGAGCCTGCACGCCACCGGAGACCGTCGCCACGGTGGATGCGGGCGCGCACATGCTGGTCGCCATGCCGCTGTGGGAGGTGCCCGAGCCGCGCCGGCTCCTCGTTTCCAGCGGGCTGGCCACCATGGGCTACGCGCTGCCCGCCGCCATCGCCGCCGCGCTGTGCGCGCCCCAGGTGCCGGTGGTGGCCTTCACAGGCGACGGCGGCCTGGGCATGACGCTGGCCGAGATAGAGACGGCCGTCCGGCTGTCCCTGCGGGTCATCGTGATCGTTTTCAACGACGCCGCACTCAGCCTGATCAAGCTCAAGCAGAAACCGGCCGGGCAAGGCGGCGCCGAAGCGGTCAGCTACCGCCCGGTCTCTTTCGCGGCCGCCGCCGTCGCGATGGGCGCCGCGGGCGCCCCGGTGACCACCGAACGGGACCTGGCCACGGCGGTGGCGGCCGCGCTGCGCCGACCCGGTCCCACCGTGATCGACGCCAGCGTCGATCCGGCCGGCTATCTGGCTGTCATGGACCTCAGCCGGGGCCAGGCCGGCCGCAGATCCGTGCCCGGTATCAGCCGGGTGCTTGGAGTGCCCTGTCCCTTAGCCGCCTTCCCGGGGGCAGCGCTAGCGCGAAGGAGCGTGCGCAGTGACCATTACCGTGGCGAAGTTCAAAGACGTCGCCGAAGGCACCCAGCCCGGTCAGTTCATGATCGGCGCGCGGGAGCCGGTGACGAGCCTGGCCGACCTCGACCCGATCTATAAGCGGCTGCTCGACGAGCCGGTGACCGCCATCGTCGCGGTAACGGGCTCAGATGGCCAGCCCAACTTGACTCCGGTGTGGTTCGACTACGAGGGCGATACCGTTCTGCTGAACCTGGCGACCCACCGCAAGAAGGTGGCCTGGCTGCGCCAGGCGCCGAACGCCACCTTCCTGCTGATGAACCCGGAAAACGCCTACCACTGGCTCAGCCTCAAGACGGTGGTCAGGCGGGAGGTCTCCGAAGACGATCCGGTGGAGGGCCGCCGGGTCACCGACCAGCTTGACCGGATCTGGGTGAAGTACACCGGCAACGAGCCGCCCTATGCCCTGCGCGACCCCTCGATGGACGAGCGGCGGGTCCTGTTCGAGCTCGAGGTGGTGAAGGTGGCCACGTTCGGGCGGCCGTAGCCCAATCAGACCGGAAGGATCACAGCCGGTGCCCGGAATGCCCCGCGTCGTCGTCATGGGCGGATCGGTGGGCGGCCTGACCGCCGCGCTCGTGCTCCGCGACATCGGCTGCGACGTCCGGGTCTTCGAGCGATCGTCGGCCGCGCTGCAGGCCCGCGGCGCGGGCATCGCCGCCCTCGACGCCACCCTGCGCTACCTGACCGAGCGGGGCGGCCGGCCGCGGGCCGACGTGTGCTCCGCCACGAACTGGATCAGGTTCCTGCGGCCCGACGGCAGCATCCTGCATGAGCAGCGGCACCGTTACCTTTTCTCGTCGTGGAACACCATCTACCGGTCGCTGCTCGAGCTGTTCGATCCCGGCCGCTACCTGCTCGGCAGCGAGGTCACCGCCTTCAGCCAGCCCGGGGATTCCGTCCGCGTCACGCTGGCGGATGGCGCCAGCGCCGAAGCTGACCTGCTGGTGTGCGCCGACGGCGTGAGTTCGCTGGCCAGGGCGCGTTTGCTGCCGGACGTCAGGCCGTCCTACTCCGGTTACGTGGCCTGGCGCGGAACGCTGCCCGAGCAGGCGCTGCCCGATGCCACCCGCCGACTGCTCGGCGACGCGCTCACCTACCAGGTGCTCAAGGACAGCCACATCCTCGTCTATCCCATCCCCGGCCCCACCCTCGGCGATCGCCTGGTCAATTTCGTCTGGTACGTAAACGTCGCCGAAGGCGAGGAGCTCGCGGAGCTGATGACCGGCCGGGACGGCATCCGCCGGGCGGTGTCGCTGCCGCCGGGCGCCGCCAGGGACCAGGCGGTGACCGCCATGCGGCAGGCCGCCGTGGCCGAGCTGGCTCGGCCCATCACGGACGTCGTGACGGGCGTGGGCGAGCCGTTCGTCCAGGTCGTCTACGACATCGCAGTGCCCCGCATGGCGTTCGGGCGGGCCTGCCTGATCGGCGACGCCGCGTTCGCGGTCCGTCCGCACGCGGCCGCGGGCACGGCCAAGGCCGCCGCAGACGGCTGGGCCCTGGCCACCGAACTCGCGTCAGCTGGCGGGGATGTGCCGGTCGCGCTGGCGGCCTGGGAACGCCAGCAGGTCGCTCTCGGCCGTACCCTGCTCGCCCGGTGCCGCGATATCGGCGACAGCTCGCAGTTCCACGGCACCTTCGGGCCCGGCGACCAGCGGCTCATCTTCGGACTGCGCGGACCGGGAAACTAGCCCGAGCGTCCCGGTGCCGCCGGTGACCAGGCTGTATGACGAAATGGCTCCTCCCGCCGGTCCTGACGCCTGTCACATCGGCCGGACTTGATCCGTCAGGGGTATGACGGAACGCGCCAGGGAAAATGTGACACGGGGAAAATGTGACTGATGGACGAAGACGACCAGCTGACCGGGCGGTTCGGGGCGAGCCGCCATCGCCTGCAGGCGATGGCCTACCGGATGCTTGGCTCGCTCAGCGACGCCGACGACGCGGTCCAGGAAGCCTGGATTCGCGCCGCTCGCGCCGACGCCAGCGCCGTGGACAACCCCGAGGGATGGTTCACGACCATCGTCGCCCGGGTGTGCCTGGACATGCTGCGCTCGCGCAAGTCGCGGCGCGAGGAGCCGCTGGATCTACAGGACGCGGCGGTGGCCGGCCCTGAGCAAGAAGCGATGCTCGCGGACTCGGTCGGGCTGGCTCTGCTCGTGGTACTCGACACGCTCACGCCCGCGGAGCGGGTCGCGTTCGTGCTGCATGACA
>JBAUAY010000806.1:0-7774 GCA_049676235.1 Streptosporangiaceae bacterium | reverse complement strand
GCGCAGCCGCGTCCCGGTCTGCGCCGCAGTCAGCCCGGACAGCTCCGCGGCATCGGTAAACCGCGCGCCGTCGGCGTCGATGAGCAGCGCGGACGGGCGCGAGCAGGCTCCGGTGACGACGATCGCGTCGTAACCGGTGAGCTTCCCGGCGATGGCGAAGTGGCTGGAGGCGAGCGCGTCGGTCAGCAGGCCGGTCAGCGGGGACTTGGCCACCACCGCGAACTTCGCGCTGGTCGTCAGCGGCGTGCCCACCAGCGGGGAGAACACGTACGCCAGCGGCGCCGGCGGGGCCAGCGGGTCGACTCCGGGCGGCCCCAGGTGGTGCATCAGCCACGCGCCGAGCCCGGCGCCGCCGATGTAGGCCCGCAGCAGCTCATCGGGGAGCGGCAGCACGTATGACGTTGCGGCGCCGGCGTCCACGACCAGCGCCCGGCCGAAATAACCGCCTGCCGTCATCGGTGCCCGCCTGCCGTCATGGCGGCCTCAGCCGCCCGCGTCGGCGGACAGGAAGAAGACGGTGTCCCCCGTGGCCAGCGGCGTCTGGCCGTCCCTGGTGATCTGGTCCCCGTTCAGCGCCGCGGTCACGTGCCCGCCGAAATCGACGCCGACGGCCGCCGCGGCCTCGGCCACGGTGGCCGCGCGAACCACCTCCGGGGCCCGGTGACCGTTGGCCAGCACGCCGAACCGCTGCACGGTGATCTCGGGGCCGGGCTGGGACCGGGCCGTTCGGTACTCATCTGGCTCGTTGATGTTGACCACAGAATCCAGGCCAGGGTCCAGCGCCGCCAGCACGGGGTCGTCCTTCAGGGCCGCCTCGTCCAGCCGGGACACCGCGCAGGTTTCGAAGAGGAACGCGGGCCGCAGCCGGTCAGCCTGCACGAGCCGGTCCGCTGTGGATGCGAGCTTGGTGCGGTACGCGGCGGCCAGCGGCTGCGGGTACCCCCGCGCCACCGGCAGGCCCACGTCGGCGCCCTCGGCCACCGCGCGCAGCACCCGCCGGACGAAGGCGGGGTGCAGGAACGGCATGTCGGTGGAGCTGACGAAGGCCACATCCGCGCGATCTAGGAGGGCGCCCAGCCCGGCGGCCAGGCCCTGCACCGGTCCCTTGCCCTCCCGCGGGTCGTCCACCACCTCGACGTCCGGAGGCAGCGCGGGCAGGTCCTGGCCCGGCGCGCGGACCACGACGACCGGGCCGCCGGTCGCGCGGGCCAGGATGCCGACCGTGCGACGCAGCAGCGTGGACCCGTGCCACTCCAGGGCCGCTTTGGGCGTGCCCATCCGGGACGACCGCCCGCCGGCCAGCACCACGCCCGCGTAACCCGGCATGCCCTCATGCTAGCCCCGCTGAGTGGGCATACTTGCCCGGTGCATCCGGAGCACGAGCTCTCGGCCGGCGCCGCGGCTCACCTGGGCGGCTGGACCTGGCTGAGGAATTCCAGGTTAGAGGCGGTATCCCTGGTCTTGTCCAGGAGTAGTTCGAGGGCCTGCTGTGCGTCGAGGGCACCGAGCGCGCGGCGCAGCTTGCCGACGGCCTGGTATTCGCCGGGCGACATCAGCAGTTCGTCGTGCCGGGTGCCGGAAGGCATCACGTCGATCGCCGGGAAGATGCGCTTCTCGGCCAGCTCGCGGCGGAGCCGCAGCTCCATGTTCCCGGTGCCCTTGAACTCCTCGAACAGCACGTCGTCCAGCCGTGATCCGTTGTCGACGAGCGCGGTAGACAAGATGGTGAGCGAGCCGCCGTCTTCCACGTTGCGCGCGGCGCCGAGGAACTGGCGCGGCGGCTGCAGGGCGGAGGCCGCGACCCCGCCCGCGAGGGTCCGGCCGTTGGCCGGCGCCGCCAGGTTGTAGGCCCGGCCGAGCCTGGTGATGGAATCGAGCAGCACCACCACGTCGGCACCCAGTTCCACCCGGCGCTTGGCGCGCTCGATGGCCAGTTCGGCCACCGTGATGTGATCCTCGGTGGCCTGGTCGAAGGTCGAGAAGATGACCTCGCCGCGGACCGACCGGCGCAGGTCGGTGACCTCTTCCGGGCGTTCGCCGACGAGTACCATCATCAGCTCGACCTCGGGGTGGCTGTTCGCGATCGCGGTGGCGATCGCCTGCAGGACGAGCGTCTTGCCGGCCTTCGGCGGGGATACGATGAGACCCCGCTGGCCCTTGCCGATCGGGGCGACCAGGTCGATGAGCCGCGCCGTCGCCGACGCGTCCCCGTCCTCCAGGCGCAGGCGCTCCTGGGGGTAAAGCGGCGTCAGGTCGTCGAAGTGCGGCCGGGCCCGGGCGAGTTCGGGTGACATCCCGTTGACGGTGTCGACCCGGACCAGCGGATTGAACTTGCCGCGCCCCGTGCCGTTAGGGCCCGTGCCGTTGGGACTCGTACCGTTGGGGCGCGCCGCGCCCTCGATATGGTCACCCTTCCTGAGCCCGTACTGCCGGATCTGTCCGGCGGAGACGTAAACGTCGGCCGGGCCGCGCCGGTAGCCGGAGGTGCGCACGAAGGCGTGGCCGTCGGCCATGTCGACGATGCCGGACACCGGGATGGCGGCGGGAGCCTGTTTAACCTGAGGCGGCGCCGCTGTTTCTTGGATAGTTGCTGTCATGAATGAATTTCCTTTCGGTGGGAAAGTGTGAATCGGAGGCCATCTGCGCTGAATTCGCGCACGCCGGGAAAACCGCTGGCGCTGGCGGTGGAGCTATCGCTCACGCGGATGTCGCGATGACATCTGAGGCGCTCTAGCTGGGCAGGTAGCCATCCGGGAAAGCGGGGAACCGCGGGAAACAGGCCCGGGAGAAACTCTTGTCATCGGCTCGACGTCAGCTCCCGGTGGATTCTCGGGATCTGGCTGACGGAGCTACAACTTAGGTCACTTGATGGCCGTTGCTCGCAAATAACGAGCGCCACTTCGAAACGTGACTGTACTCCATAACATCCGCGGGCGCCAGTTAATTCCGCCCGAACTAGCCGCGGATCAGCGCCCGGGTCGGGCACACGTCCAGGCAGGCCGACTCCGTGCAGTGCTTCCGCGTCGGTACGATCCGCGTCAGTGCGATCAGCCTTTCCCGGTTAGTATCTCCTACGCTACGATCGCTGCGAAACGGGAGGGGAGACGCGACGGGCTATGGCGGGAAACGCCCTGGGCATTGACGTTTCGAATTTCGCTGGCGAGTTCAACTGGGCGGCCACGTCCGGCCTGTCGTTCGGCATCTGCCGCGCCAGCCAGGGCCTCGGCGCCGCGGGGACGAACTCGCCCGATCCCTTCCTGGCCTGGAACTGGCCCCGGATCAAGGCCAAGGGGCTCGCGCGGGGCGCCTATCACTTCCTCGAACCAAGCCTGCCCGGGGCGGCGCAGGCGAGCTACTTCGTGGAGCAGGTCAGCAAGGTCGGCCTCGAGACCACCGACATGCTCTGGATGGACAACGAGACCGCGGGATCGTCGCCGGCCGCCGTGGCCGCCTGCGCCCGCGACTTCATGGCCAAGCTGGTGTCGCTGCGCCCGCACAACCCGTGCGGCGTGTACTCGTTCTACGACTTCATCACCTCGGGTAACTGCGCCGGGCTCGGCTCGTATCCGCTGTGGCTGGCCATCTTCCAGTCGGCGACGCCGACCGCGCCGGCGCCGTGGAAGGAGTGGAAGATCTGGCAGTCGGGCGGGACGAGCAGCCACGACGATGACGTGTTCAACGGGACCCCGGCCGAGTTGACCGCGTGGATCAACTCGTTCCAGGAGAAAGAGGAGGAGGTCGAAGTGCAGGCAGGTCTGCTCAACATGGGCGCCAACGCCGTGACGGCGATCGCGGTGCCGCACGGCACCGGCACCAACATCGTGTTCGGCTGCGACAACGGGGTCCAGGGGCTGCCGCCAGCGGTGCTCCGTGTCGCGATCCACGACACCAACGGATGGCACGTCACGAACAACGTCACCGTGGACTCCACCAAGGGCCAGACGGGGATCGTCTTCCAGAATCCGGGTACCACCGGGGTGATCTCGGTACACCGGCAGGACACCGGCGAGGTCGTCGTGGGCTATGCAGTCTCCTAGCTGGGCAGTCTCCTAGCTGGGCAGTCTTCTAGCTGGCCTTGTCGAAGACCAGCAGGAACTCGAGCAGGCCGTGATCCTGGGTGGTCACGAAACCCGCGAAGCTCGGGTTCTGGATGTGGTAGTCGGAGAACAGCACCGGGATGTCACCGGCCACCTCGATTTGGTTACCCCCGTGTTTGGCGGCCCCGGGTTTGGCGGCACTGCGCTCGGCGGTCAGCGTGAACGTGACCGCACGGGTGGTGCCGTGCAGCGTCAGCTTGCCGTGCGCCGGGTAGCTCTTGATCACGCCGGCGTTCGGCAGCGAGCCCAGGTCAATCGGGGTGGTCAGCGTGAAGGTCCCGGTCGGGTACTGGGCCACGTCCATGATCCGGCCGTCGAACTGGGCGTCCCGCTGGCTCTTATCGCTATGGACGGTGTCCATCGTGACGCTGAAGCTGGCCGCCGTGGCGGTGGTGCCCGCAATGGTGAGATGCCCGGTGACCGACGTGGTGCGGCCGACCGCGGTGGCGTTCTGCCCGAGCAGTACCTCGTTGACCCGATAGCCGACGACCGAGCCTGAACCGACCGTCCAGGTCCCGGCCACCGATCCGCTGGCCGCGGTGTTCGCCGTCGCGGTGCCGGCGGACGAGGCGGTGCTGCCTGACGAGGGCGAACTGCTGTTTCCTGGCGTCAGGGACAGCGCGCTGGGCGCGGCGTTGAAGAAGTGGATGTAGATGAACGGCCCGGCCGCCGCCAGGGCGGCGAGAACGACGATGCCTCCGATGAGCCATCTCAGCCAGTGACGCGGCCTCGTGAAGGGCATGGCAGTATCTTCTCCTAAGAGGAAGTCCGGCCCCAGACTTCAGGCCGCGAGGCGAGTATGCACCGGGACCTTCTCAGCAGGCTCTCAACGAGCTAAGAAACGGCGGAACGTGATGATCGTGATCGTGGCCGGCGTGTCAGGCAGCGGCAAGACGACGGTGGGCGCCATGCTCGCCGGCCGCCTGGGCTGGCGGTTCGCCGACGCCGACGACTTCCACCCGACCGCGAACATCCAGAGGATGCGATCCGGGATACCGCTGACCGACGCCGATCGCTGGCCGTGGCTGCGGGCCCTCGAAGCCTGGATGGACGAGCGCATCGCCAAGGGCGAGTCGGCCGTGCTCTGCTGCTCGGCGCTCAAGCGCTCCTACCGGGATATGCTGCTCGGCGGTCGTCCCGACGTCCAGATGGTCTTCTTGGATGTACCTCCTGAGGAGCTGGCCCGGCGGCTGGCTGCCCGGCACGGTCACTTCTTCCCCGAGAAGCTGCTGGGCACCCAGCTTGGCGCCCTAGACCCGCCCCAGCCGGACGAGCACGTGATTTCCGTGGGCGAGGCGGACGAGCCCGTCGGCACGGTGACGTCGATCATCGCGGCACTGTGGCCGGACGGGAAGGCGTCTGGCGCGGCCCCGGTCTCCGGCGCCGCTGGCGGTGATCATGAAGCTGAAACTTGACCTGCACGACGTCTATAACCGGGGACAGGACATCGACCGGGCCTTGCGGGCGATCATCGACGAGGCCGTGGCGAAAAAGGCACCGCTGGTCGAGATCATCCCCGGCAAGGGCTCGGGGCAGCTTAAGAAGCACGTACTGCGGTTCCTTGAGCAAAAAGAGATCAAAGCGAAATACCACCGGGTCGAGAAGGACTCGAAGAACTTCGGCCGTGTGTTCGTGCATTTCCGCTGGTAGACCCGGCACTACGGGATGGCGCGACGGGATCGCGGTCGCCTACCCTGACGCGAGCGTCGGCGATCGACGGGTAACCGGCCGCATCGCGGGAAACATTCGGTGCAGACTGGCGCGCAAGCACTCAGTTCCACCCCGAATGGCCACGTTTTAGCCGTAGACCCGACCGAGACTAAGGAGGCGTGTCATGCAATTCAGTCCCTTGGCTCGCCGGATTGCCCTGGCGCCGACGCTGGCCGCGGTCCTGGCCCTGACGGTAGCCGCCTGCAGCAGCAGCGGTTCCAGCACATCCGCTGCCACTTCGCCATCCGCAGCGAGCGCTCCGGCCTCCCCGGCCTCCCCGGTCTCTTCGGCGCCCGTCAGTTCATCCGCCCCGAGCACCGGCGGTAACTCGGCGGCCGTGGCACAGATCACCGCGAACTGGGAGAAGTTCTTCAGCTCCAGCACCCCCGTCTCGCAGAAGGTCGGCCTCCTGCAGAACGGAAGCACGTTCGAGGCGGCCATCAAGGCCTTCGCTAACTTCCCCCTGGCGAGCTCGCTCGGAGCCAAGGTCACCAACGTGACGGTGAATTCCGCCACCTCCGCCACTGTGACCTACAGCATCACCACGTCGTCCGGATCGACCCTGCTGCCCAACCAGAAGGGCACGGCGGTCTATCAGGACGGAGTGTGGAAGGTCGGCGACGCCAGCCTCTGCGGCCTGCTCAAGCTGGTGCCCGGCAGCACGGCGCCAGCCGCGTGCAACTCGGTCGGCTAGGCCGCTCCCTTGGCCAGCCAGGCGGAGGCCGTCTCCGGTGACCGGCCCAGCCCGGGAAACGGGGGCCGTGCGGTCCTCCGGGGCGGCCAGGCGCTCGCGCTCGCGACCCTGTGCACGCTGCTCTTCCTGACGTTCCTCGACAACACCGTCGTCAGCGTGGCGCTCGGGGACATCCAAACCAGCCTGCACGCGACCGTGTCCGACCTGCAGTGGGTCGTCGGCGCCTACGCCCTCACCTTCGCCAGCCTCATGCTGGCCTGCGGGATGATCGGCGACGAGCTCGGCCGCAAGAAGGTCATGCTGGCTGGCGCCGGGGTCTTCTGCGCCGGCTCGGTCCTGTGCGCGCTCGCCCCGAACGTCCAGACGCTCATCGCGGGCCGCGCGGTGATGGGTCTGGGCGCGGCCGCCAGCGAGCCGGGCACGCTCTCGATGCTCCGCCACCTGTATCCGGACGCCAAGGCCAGAAGCCGGGCGATCGGGGTGTGGGCCGGTACCTCGGGGTTCGCACTCGCCGCCGGGCCGGTCGTCGGCGGCGTGCTGATCGGGGTCTGGAACTGGCGGGGCATCTTCTGGTTCAACCTGGCGTTCGGGCTGGCCGCCCTGATCGTGGCGGCCATCGTCCTGCCGGAGAGCGCCGACCCCACGGCGGCGCGCGTCGACACCGCGGGAACACTGCTGGGCGCGGGCACACTGGCCACCTTCGTGTTCGCGATCATCGACGCGGAGGCGGCCGGGTTCGGCTCGGCCGACGTGATCATCCTCTTGTGCGCGAGCGCGGTCCTGCTCGTGGCCTTCCTCTGGCGGGAGCGCCGTGCCGCCTACCCGCTGCTTGACCTGCGCTTCCTGCGGGTGCCGCAGTTCACCACGCCCAACATCGTCGCGTTCTGCACGTACTTCGCCACGTTCGCCATCTTCTTCTTCACCGCGCTGTACCTGGTCGAGGTCGTGAACGCGTCGGGCTACCGGCTAGCGTTCGTGTTCCTGCCGATGACCGTCCTGATGATCGGCTCGTCGGTGCTGGCAGGACGCTGGACGATACTGGCCGGGCCCCGCTGGTCGATCACGATCGGCTGCTTGCTCCTGGCCTGCGGACTGTTCCTGACCGACGGCTACCTGTCCCCGAATCCGGATTACGGCCCGCTGGTGGTGGCGCTCGGGCTGGCCGGGATCGGCATCGGCACCACCGTGGTGCCGATCACGTCGGCGGTGCTGGCCGCGGTGCCGCCTGAACGTTCCGGCATGGCCGCATCGGCCAGCAACACCAGCCGGGAGA
>JBAUAY010000805.1:0-3710 GCA_049676235.1 Streptosporangiaceae bacterium | reverse complement strand
CCGGGATCGTGGGCGGCGTGCTCAGCGGGCTGATCTTCACCAGGGTCTGGAAGATCGCCGGCCGCGGATCTGAGGTGCCTGCGCCGATGGATTCGGAGCGCGGCTGGGGGGAGGTCCTGCTGGCCGCGGGTCTGCATGGCGCGATATACGCGCTGGTCAAGACGGCTGTCGACCGCGGCGCCGCCGAGTGGACGCGGAAGAAAACCGGAATCTGGCCGGGCGGTACCCTCCGGCAGCCTGACAAGTCGCCTGACCATCGCCAGGCTTAAGCCGCCGTCCATGCGGCCAGGTGACCGCGGCCGCGCCGGAGCCGGTCAGCGGCAGCGCTGCCGCAGCGCCCGCTGACAGGCTCCATGACCACCGGGTCCGCGATGACCGCGGAAACTGCAATGCCCCCCACCAGACTGCCGCCGGATCGTGGTACGCGCTTCCAAGCCCGAGGTCAACCGGCGGTGGCATCAGGTTGCCACGGACGCATTCGGGGCAGCCATCGCGGCACGTTGCGGCGGTACTGCTCGTACTCCTCACCAAAGCTGGCGGCGAGTTTGGGTTCTTCGTAAATGTGTACGAACAGGACGGGCGGTATGGCCGCGATCGCGGCGTAGCCGAGCAGGCGGCGCTGGCCGAGTACTAGCGCCTGGCCGAGGATCACCACCTCCAGCGCCACGTACATCGGGTTCCGCACGTGGCGGTATATTCCGCCGACGACAAGGTGCCTCGTCGGAGCGGCCGGTAGCGGCGTGCCAAGCCCCTCTACCACGAAGCGGGCGAACGAATGAGTCAGGACCGCTCCGCCAGCGGCGATCATACCGACGCCGAGCACGCGGGCCGGGACGCCGCCGGGCACTGGCCGGTGCACCTTCCAACGGGTCAGCAGCCACGGCGCAAGTCCGGTGACAACCCCCGGGCCAGCCACCATGAAGGCCGCGCTCACAACCGCTGCACGACGCTGACGATGCAGATCAGATAGCGGATCGCTCATCAAACCGAAACCTTCCGCCATGTCCCACCCGAAGTCGCCGGGCCATTAGCAGGCCATTAACCCAGGAGAAGACCAGTATCTCGCGGACACTCACGGACAGTCTGCATTGCAGGTCACACCCCCATTACAGCCCAGCCAGCACAGATTCCCAAGCTGACAGTACGGGTTCGATTCCGGGCGCCTACGCGCCAGGCGTCGAGCACGGCCGGGAGCCACGCTGGGAGCCACACCGACAAACGACATCTTGATTCTCCGGACTTCCACGGACAACCGACAGCAATGCGCCCGAGGTCACGGACCCATATGAACGAGTCCGGATGCCCGTACGGGTGACTACGGGTTAGAAGGCTGGTGGTTCGAGTCCCTCCGAGCGCACCAGCCAGCCAGGCTCTAGCTCGCAAGCCCTCTCCCGGGACGGGGAAAGGCCCGACCTGCGGGGCGGCCAAAGGTCGCAAGAACACCTGCGCGCCTACCGTCCCGGGCACCTGGAGTTTTATGCTCAGAAGAGCCGCCCGATGCTTCGGTAAAGGTTGCCGATGCTACCTGCCTCAAGGCAATCTACGAGGCTTGTTCTTACTCAAGGGTCTGGAGAACAGCATGGATGTCAATGCGCTGGTCAAGAAGGTTACCGCGGGTGCACAGGGTAACCACGGCACCCTGTCAACGGTTATGGGCCTGATGGGTGGTCAAAATCAGGCCGGCTTCAGCAACATGGTCTCCTCCCTCACCAGCGGTGGGCTGGGCGATCAGGTGAAGTCGTGGGTCGGTACCGGCGTCAATCAGGTGGTCAGCAGCCAGCAGGTGACTAGCTGGCTTGGTAACGACAAGCTGCAGCAGGTGGGACGGTCGGTGGGCCTGAGCCCGAACGACGTCGCCAGCCATCTGGCTCAACAGCTTCCGGCCTTTGTCGACAAACTCACGCCGCATGGCTCGGTGCCGGACGAGGCGGGTCTCGAGAATGCCGCCGGACAGATTGTCGGCCAGTAGGCGTGCCCCCCGAACCGCCGTCAACAGCCAACGATCGCCATCAGCAGCAACGCGCAACCTGAAGTTAGCGCGGGGCTTCGGAGCCCGCGGGCAACGCACGCGACACGCTCGTAATGCGTAGCTTTGCCGCATCGCCTCCGGTCTTCGGGACTGATGGCCCTGCCGTCCCGGTCAGCTTGCCCCGGACGATCCGAGTTGAGCTGACAGCAACGGCGACAGCAACGGCAGCGACCAACGACAGCAACCAGCGGCAGCGCATAACACTCGCGATCGGCCCCAACTTGGGATATGTCCGGCCTGAAAGCGGACAACAGTCGAGGGACGGGCGCAACCGCGGCGACGGCTGCCAGCGAGCAGAGATCTCTCATAGCTTTCTCACGAACTGGTAGGACGACACCGGATTCACGCGCCAATGCTGGACAACCGGTGGACCATGACCTGCTGATACGGACTCCGGCGCACTGGCCGGACACTTTCCATTGGTCTACGGATCTGATGGCGGCTCCTCCGCTGCCTCGGATGCGTCAAGCAGCGCGCGGCATACGTCGGTGATGTCCACTATGCCGACCAGACCGGCGTCTCCCATGACCGGCAAGTGCCGAAAGCGCCCGCTCGTCATGACACTGGCCGCGTCACGGATGCTTGCCGTGGTTCTGACGACAGTGGGGCGAGCGGTCATCAGCTGATAAATCCGGACGTCGTTCGGGTTCTTCCCGTCCGCGATCGCGTGCGAGATGTCAGCCTCGGTGATGATGCCGATCGGCTCGCCGCCCGGCGTCTGCGTGACGATCAGGGCGGTCGCATCTGCGCGCTTCATCAGATAGGCGGCCGCGGCCACGTGGTCGTTCTGGTTAACCGTCGTCACCGGTGGATGCATGACGTCCGCGACGGTAGCCAGGAGCGGCGCCGGATGCTGTGCTGAGACGTCTGTCATGATCTGCTCCCTCGGAGATCCCGATCACCCTGTTAGGTATTCGATCACACCGTCAGGCCCCGGGCAGCGCACGCTTGGGTGGCATTCGCCGCCGGGCTGCGCTGGGATGGCGCTGTGGGCAGCTGCGAGGACGTGTCCTCACGGGATATGCACGGGATGATCTTGGATGACGTAGCAGTCGGACACGCTAAAAGTCCAGGTAGGAACAGTGGCGGACAGTGAATCACGTACGGTCTGGAAACCATCGTGGCGGCAACGTCACCGTGGGTTCGAATCCCACGCCCTCCGCTGACCGGCAGGAACTCAGCGACCCTGCAGGACACGCCGGAGCACCGCTCTGCGAGCCCAGCGGCCTGCAGGCCGTGCAGGAGCGATCCAAGCTCGGCAAGCGGGAAGCGAGTCTGGCAGGCACCGCCATCAGCGTCGTCGCCGGCCTGGGTTCGCTGATGAGCCGACCGCCGGGTTCCCCTCGGTGCGTCTTGTGCAGAAGAACTCACAACCGGTTAGTGTCAGAGTGAGTCGGTACAGGCGGGGGATGGAACGGGATACGCAGATGCGGGGCGACGGCGATCGGCGGAGCGGGCGAGGTCTCCCGGTGTCGCGGCGGGTCCTGCTTGCCGCCGGAGGTGCCGTGCTGCTGTCGAGCACGGCGGCGGCTATGACTGCGGAGTACGACGCGCGGGCGCACAGCACCGGGACGCAACCCCTTCCCGCGGCGGACGGCGCGACTGGCGGGACCAGCACACGGGACAGCCCTCCGCCCAGCACACGGGCCAGCGCCCCGTCCCAGCCCGGCGAGGCCCGTCC
>JBAUAY010000804.1:0-5008 GCA_049676235.1 Streptosporangiaceae bacterium | reverse complement strand
GCGCGTTCCCGGCGCCGGCAGCGAGCGCCTGGGCGGTACGTTCATCCGCGCCGAGCTTGCCCGCCTCGCGGGCGGCATCGGCTAGGGCAACATCCCAGGCATACTGCGGTTCAGACTCCGAGTCAGGCACCTCGACCGTGGCCGTCGCCACGAGGCCGGAAGCATCCTGGCCCGGCTGGAGGGTGCGCAGTGCGGGATCCAGCTCGAGCCGGCCGAGCCGGAGCAGCGGAAGGGTGTTCGGGGCATCTGGCATGTTCCCATCACAGCCGGCCGGCGACCGCCAGGGCAATGCAGTCCCCGGTATCGCTGCGATCGGCGCTAACGCTGGCGCAGCGTTCCCATCGCTTATGTCCGATCGGTGCCCTGTCCGTGCTCTCGTCGCAGCGAGTTGTCGTGTCAGCCCTATGGCCGGACCCGCGGCTTGCCGGAGGCCCAGCGGTTCGATGATGGTGATGCGGCACTGGCCAGTACGGATGAAGCCGCGCTTCCGCCAGTTGCTGAGCGCGCGGGTGACGGTAGCACGAGACGTGCCGGTCATGCTCGCCAGTTCTTCCTGCGACAGCGGCAGCGCGACCTCGATGGCGCCGCCGGCTCTGCTGCCATGCTGTCCCGCGAGGTCGAGAAGGAGACCGGCGAGGCGTTGCGCGCCGCTGGTGACCGTCCGCGTGCGCAGCACGATGCCGACATCGCTCCAGCGCTGCGTCATCATCCGCCGGTAGGCGCGGTCGGCTCCCGCGTGGGTGTCGAGGAATGAGCCGAACCTGTCGTAGCCCACAATCAGCGCGTGCACGGTACCGATGGCCTGCATGGTGGCATTGCGGTGCCCGGTGGTCGCGCCAGCGGTTTCTCCGGCAATGTCGCCGCCGCCGAGAAGCGCGAGGACATTCTCATGGCCGTCATCGGTCACCGAAAGGATCTTGACCCAGCCATCCAGCAGGACGAACACATGCGTGGCAGGGTCTCCCTCGACACACAAGGTCGTGCCAGGCGGATACTTCTTGTCCCGGCCCAGGGCCATCAGGTCGCGCTGCTCATCACCAGTAAGCAGCTCCCAGAATCCGTGGACAGATGCTATTCCCTGCATGTTCGCGTAACCGTCGGGTTGTCTGATAGGCGGCCAGCCGGTAAGAGCCGGCACTGGTTCCAACGATGAGCCATCCGAGGGCAGCTGGCAAACTCAGCGGTTCGCAGGCGGGCGTCGCGGTGACGCCGTGAGGACGGCCGGCCCCGCCGACAAGCCCGCGGGCATCGCAAGCGGGCTCCCATTCCCTGGCACGGGCCGGGCGCGCCAGGGAACAGTCAGCCCGGAAAAGCAAACGAGGTGCGTCATCTGACGCACTCTTGAGCCCGCTGCGGCCAGCCCGTCGTAGAAGAAGTCGACGGCGGATGCCGCCGCCACGGCGAGGCAGCTTCTGGACAGGCCACGCGACAGCGGAACCCGTCGCGAGGCCCGACATCAACCAGCCAGCACAGCCCGAAAGCCGAAATCACGCAAGGGAGAGTACAGCTCATGGACGGCGAGACCAGCTACAGCCTTACGGACGAGATAGCGCAGTACCGCCGGCGGCTGCGATGGGAGATAGCCGCGACCCTCGCGCTGATCTTCGGCAGCGCAGGCCTGGGCTACCTGGTCGTTCCCGCGTACGAGCGGAACAGGACGTCGATCAGCCTCCAGTTCGCACTTGCGGGAGTGGCAGTCCTGGTGGCATTCGTGATCGCCGGGGTAATCATCTGCTGCGCGGAGCCCCGTCCGCCGCGGGCCTACGGGCCGGAGCGAGGGAAGCCGGGCCAGCTGCTGCTGCACGACGGCGAGACCAGCTACAGCCTCACGGACGAGATAGCACGGAGCCGGCGGCGGCTGCGATGGGAGATAGCCGCGACCCTCGCGCTCATCTTCGGCGGTGCAGGCCTGGGCTACCTGGTCGTTCCCGCGTACGTGCGGAACGCTACGCCGCCGCCACCGCCGCCGCTGAACCTCTCGCTCGAATTTATGGGAGTGGTGGTCCTGGGGCTAGCCGCGCTCACAGGGATATTCCTCTGCTGCGTGGAGGCCTGGCCGCGGCCGGCCTACGGGCCGAAGCCGGCACCGAAGCCGCTGCCCCTATGGCTCGCGCTGCTGCGCCTCATCGGCTGCTGGCTGCTCACGCTGCCGTTCTCGCTGATCTGCTTGCTATTGGTTGCCGGCGGCGTCGATGACGCTGTCAACGGCTCGTGGGGACAGGCAGCCATCGTGCTGGCCATCGGGATCGCCTCCGGCATTGGCGGCTTCGTCCTGATTGCCGGGAGCGGGGTAGCCGCCGGTACAGGCCTCAGGCCCGGCGGGAAGGTTCCCGATGTCGTCCGCCGGTCACGGTGGTGGCGGCATGTGCTGTGGATGCTGGCGCTGTGGGCGATGCTCATGACCGGGATCGCGGTCAACTACGGCGTCCAGGGGCACTGGGGCGATTTCTGCGGAGCGCTGGTTACGGCGCTCGGCTCATGGCTGGCGCTGATGCTCGCCGCGGATGGCGAGGTGCCGGAAGACGCGTTCAGCTGCGGCTGACGGAGGATCAGCGGACCTAGGACCGCTTGAGCGCAAAGTAGATCGGCTCCCCTGGCAGTGCCCGGGCTAGAAGCGGCGTAAAGCAGCCGAGCCCGCAAGGGATCCCCGCAAGGGATCACTGTGCGCGTAACGGTCCGCACGAGGAACTGCCGGCCCGAGGAATAGCCGGGGCCCGTGTCGTGCTGTCCGGAAGGCTGGCTCGCTGCCAGCGCGGGGCCGCAAAGGCCTTTTACGGCGCGGCCTGCCCCCGATCCGGGCAGGCAACCTGCTTGAGGATCCAGAGCGCCTCCTGCTGGCAGCCCGAGTCGACGTGGCTGATGGAGGAGCCATGACTCAGCTTGCGCGTCCAGACCCCGCGCGCAACCGATCAGGACGAGATCACGTACGCTCTGGCCCGGCTCCGGCCAGTACTGAACCGGTGCCGGCCGGTCGCTGGAGGCTGCTGCGGGTTGGCCGGCCAGTCCCTGGCTGGGCGATAGGCGCAGCCTTGCTGGCGCCCGTTGTCCTGGTCGGGGGCTGGCTGGTTGCCGGCGCGCTTCAGCCGGCCTCTTATAGCCCGATGCGGCAGACGATGAGCGTGCTGGCTGGTCACTCGGGAACCGACCGGTGGGTAATGACCGCGGCCCTGCTGCTGGTGGGCGGCTGTCAGATCGCGACCGGCGCAGGCCTGACTGGCGTCGGCATGCCTGCGCGCATCCTGCTGATCCTGACTGGCCTTTCTACTCTCGGCATCGCCGCCACCCCGGAACCGGCCACGGGCCCGACATCGCGCCACCTCGCTTTCGCGGTGAGCTGCGTGGTCACCACAGCGGTCTGGCCGGTATTTGTCGCCAGGCGGCCGCCCGCGCGATCGTGGATCCTGGGTGTCTACGGTTGCGCGACGGTGACCGTGGTCTTCGCCGGGTTGTCTTGCTGGCTCTTGATCGCAGCACGAGACGGCAGCGGTGACCTCGGCCTGGTCGAGCGGCTGACGTCGGCGGTTCAGACCCTGTTTCCTTTTGTCGTCGCGCTCGCCTTGCGGCAGACCGCACGGAACACGGGCAATCAGCGGCAACGCGGGCCGCGAGCGTTTCCAGACACTGGCAGGCATTTACCCCGGCAGGCCGACGGACAGTTCCTGTCAGTTCCGCCCACAATATCCGGCAGGCGGAATAGTCAGCCGACGCGTAGCCGCGAACACGATCTGCCCGATGGCGCCACGCCGGGCCGACGGCATAAACGGTTTGTTGGAGGTCTTCGGTTCGTTTCTGCGTATCCTGTCCGTCAGTGATCATGAGGACGAGCGCGGCGGACATGGCCGTTCAGCTAGCTGAGGAGCGAAATGAGCAGCACCGACCCGACGACGATCGGCGTACATCGTGCTCTGCACGAAGCGCTTAACTCGGCGAGGGAAGCCCGGCATCGCCTCGAGGACGGGGATGCCACTCCCGACCTGGACGATCTTGTGGAGCTAGGGACGCTGCTGGCAGCGCTGTCCGAGAGTATGATGGCGGTCAACTCCGAAATGATGGCGAAGGCGCGCCTCGCCCGAGACGCGAACACGTGAGGCACCTGAAGCTTCCGGTCATGCGCGTCCTGCTCCTTCGGCTTTGCGGGCCAGGTAGCCCACGACGTTGATCTCGGCCCGCAGCGGCAAGCCGTCCCGTAGCTGCCCCTGAGCCTGCTCGACGGCCACGCGATGGAAGTCAGTCTCGCCGACGTTCTGGATCGCCTCATAAGCTGGCGTCCGGCGGGTCGAAGGACCCGGTGTATCCCGGCACCGCGTCGGGTGTGGTGCCCCCAGATCCCCCGAAGCTGGTGACAACGTCGAATGACGCGGGGGTTGCCCCGGTTCCGGCGGGCAGGCACGCGGATGGCCGTAATCATCAAGCAGGCTACAGCGGCGGGCCGCTTCCCAGGTCATGAGGTGTCAGCAAGCGGACAGCGGCCGTGTCAGCTGGGTGACTGACGGTCGCCTGCGGCGCGGGCAAGCTGGCGGCAAGCCCTGAAGTAGGCAGATTCCCGGGGAGTGTCATGTCACTACGACTCGTACCGCCGCTGCCCTCCGGGACGCCCGGTGACCAGGGGTTGACCGGCCCCGGCTCGGTAATGTGGCGCATCTCCCGCGAGCGGGTCGTGCCCCTGGGCGGGCTGAGCGCGCTGCTGCTGCAGCTAGCCCATCCGCTGGTAGCAGCGGGAGTGGCCGAGCACAGCAGCTTCCACGAGGATCCGGTCAAGCGCCTGAAGCGAACGCTGGAACTGCTGCTGGTCACGACATTCGGGGACGTCCGCCAAGTCGGTGAGATGACCCGCCGCATCGCAGGTATTCACCGCGTCGTGAGCGGGTCGCTGCAGCAGGACGTCGGAGAATGGCGCCGGGGCACCCACTACAGCGCAACCAGCCCGGAGCTGTGCCTGTGGGTCTATGCCACCATTGTCGAGACCGCGCTGAACAGCTACAGCACGTTCGTTCGCCCGCTCGACGGG
>JBAUAY010000803.1:0-2593 GCA_049676235.1 Streptosporangiaceae bacterium | reverse complement strand
GAACAGGAACGGCACGTCGGCCATGATCAGGTGCTCGAGCTCGATCTCGAACCCGTCGTAGAGCACCGGGACGGTCGCCAGCGCGGCCAGCCAGGCCGAGACCCCGAAGCGGTGCCTGGCCAGCGCGTAGATCATGACGGCGATCGCGAGGCCCATCAGATGTTGCAGGATCGTTACAAGAGCGTAGCTGTGGAACGGCTGCAGGAACTTGAGCCAAATGGAGTACCCGGATATCCGTGTCGGGTCGAACTCAAAGTGGACCGTGTTCTGAACGTACTCGAACGAATCGTTGAACCAGGCCTGCCACCGGTAGCCGAGCTCGGCGTCGACGCGGAGCAGGAAGGCGGGTATGAGCACGATGATGAACAGGCGGTGCTCGGCCCAGGCCCGGGCGGCCAGCCTGCGGGCGCCGCCCAAGCTGGGCCCGGTGGACCGGATCGGCCAGGTTCGCCGCGCCGATGGCTCACGCGACGGGGCCGCAGGCATTACCCTCAAGCCGTACCCTCCTGTGCTGGGTTGATGACCCTGACAATGAACAAGCGGCCGGTTCGGTGCGTTCGTCCCTCGCCTACGGTAATACGATGCGCGACCAGGATTGCGGCCGGCAGTAGGATCCGCTGACGGTGAAGGAGACGAAAACGTGGAGCTGACCGTGGTCATGCCTTGCCTCAACGAGGCAGAGACCGTGGCGACGTGCGTCCGCAAGGCTATTGGATTCCTGGCCGCAAGTGGTATCAACGGTGAAGTCCTTGTCGCCGACAACGGCAGTACGGACGGCAGCCAGCGGCTGGCCGAAGATGCAGGCGCGCGGGTGGTGCCGATCAGCGAGAAGGGTTACGGCAACGCGCTGATGGGCGGCATCCACGCGGCCCGCGGCACGTACGTCATCATGGGCGACGCCGACGACAGCTACGACTTCACCAACCTGATGCCCTTTGTGGCGGAGCTGCGCAAGGGCGCGGACCTGGTGATGGGCAACCGGTTCGCCGGCGGGATCGCGCCGGGAGCCATGCCGCCGCTGCACAGGTACCTCGGCAACCCGGTGCTGAGCTTCATCGGCCGCCTGTTCTTCCGCAGCAAGATCGGTGACTTCCACTGCGGCCTGCGCGGGTTCAGCCGGGACAGCGTGATGGCGCTCAACCTGCAGGCGACCGGGATGGAATTCGCCAGCGAGATGGTGGTCAAGGCGGCCCTGGCCGGCCAGCGCGTGACGGAGGTGCCGACCACGCTGGCTAAGGACGGCCGGACCAGGCCGCCGCACCTGCACACCTGGCGGGACGGCTGGCGGCATCTGCGGTTCCTGTTGCTGTTCAGCCCGCGCTGGCTGTTCTTCCTGCCCGGCCTGGTGCTGCTCATCGCCGGCCTGGTCATCGGCGCGGCCGTGATACCGGGCCCGTTCAGCGTCGGCCCGGTGACCTTCGACGTCGATACCCTGGTCGCGGCGTCGGCCATGGTGGTTATCGGGTTCCAGGCGGTGCTGTTCTGGCTGTTCACCCAGGTATACGCCGGCTCGGAGGGCTTCCTGCCCGAGGAACCGAAGGTACAGCGGGTGCTGGAGAAGCTCAGCCTGGAGCGCGGGCTGCTGGCCGGGGGCGTGATTGGCCTCGCGGGCCTGGCCGGGCTGATCTTCTCGCTGCTGTACTGGAACACCCAGAAGTTCCATCAGCTCAACTACGAGCACTCGCTGCGGCTGATAATCCCGTCGTTCACCGCGCTGATCGTGAGCTGCCAGGTGGTCCTGGGCACGTTCTTCCTGTCGATTCTCGGCATCAAGCACACGCGGCATCCCGTGATCGTGGAGTCGCCCGCCGTCCCTGACGGCGCGGCCAACCACCGGGAGCAGTCGGCGGCTGCCCCTAGGCTCTAGCCATGCGCACCATCTTGTCGGCTCCGGCCTGGCCTTACGCGAACGGCCCCCGTCACATCGGGCACGTCTCCGGTTTCGGGCTGCCCTGCGACATGTTCAGCCGGTACCAGCGGATGGCGGGCAACAAGGTGCTGATGGTAAGCGGCACCGACGAGCACGGCACGCCGATCCAGGTGCAGGCGGACGCCGAGGGCGTGTCGGCGCGGGCGCTGGCCGACCGTTACAACCGGATCATCGTCAACGACCTGGCCAGCCTCGGCATGACGTACGACCTGTTCACCCGCACGACCACGCGGAACCACTACGCGGTCACCCAGGAGATGTTCCTCGGGCTGCTGAAGAACGGCTACATCTTCCCGAAGACCACGCTCGGCGCGATCTCGCCGTCCACCGGCCGGACGCTGCCCGACCGCTACATCGAGGGCACCTGCCCTATCTGCGGCTACGAGAGCGCCCGCGGCGACCAGTGCGACAACTGCGGCAATCAGCTCGACCCGGCCGACCTCATCAACCCCCGGTCCAAGATCAACGGCGAGACGCCGGTCTTCCGGGAGACCGAGCACTTCTTCCTCGACCTGCCCGCGTTCGCCGAGGTCCTCGGCAGCTGGCTGCAGGCCAAGGCGGGCCACTGGCGCCCGAACGTGCTCAAGTTCTCCCTCAACCTCCTCGACGACCTGCAGCCGCGGGCGATCACCAGGGACCTGGACTGGGGTGTGCCCGTCCCCC
>JBAUAY010000802.1:0-11154 GCA_049676235.1 Streptosporangiaceae bacterium | reverse complement strand
GATGTCGGGCGTGCGGTCGACGAGCGCCGCGAGCGCGTCGCTTGCGGCGAGGCCGCCGGCCATCGCGTCGAGCAGCGCCTCGCGCAGTCGCGGATCGGTCGTGCTCTGGCTGCATACCGCGCCCACGCCGGCGCGAACCGCCAGGCACCGTGCCGTCACCGCCATGCTGGCCGAGGCAATGACGGCGCCGACCGCCCCGGTGCGTTCGCAGCAGGCCACAAGCGACAACGTCATTGCTTGACCGCCACCACTGTGACTTCGACGAGCCATTCAGGCCGGGCAAGCGCGGACACGACCAGGCCGGTGAACACCGGGTAGACACCTTTGAGCCGCCGCCCCAGTACGCGGTACACCGGTTCGCGGTGGCGGATGTCGGTGAGGTAGATGGTGCAGGCCACCACATGCTCGACGGACGCGCCGGCCTCCGCCAGAAGCGTCTCGACGTTCGTCATCACCTGTTCGGCCTGGGCGGCGGGATTGCCGGTGTGGACGCTCTCGCCGGTGTCCAGGTCCTGTGCCACCTGACCGCGCAGGTAGACGGTTTCGCCAGCGACCACCGCCTGGCACAGGTCGTTGTCGAGCCGCTGCTCCGGATAGCTGTCAGCGGTGTTGAACGGCCGGATCCGCAGGTGACCGCCTACCGTGATCGGCTCCCTCATTTGCGGACCGCCTCGGCGACCTTGGAATATCTGGCCACCAGGTCGAGCGGTCCGCTGAAGTCGTAATTGTTGTAGACGGCTAGCAGGTGCGAGAACGGCGGCGACTGCGCGAACAGCTGGAACGTCAACCGGTGCCCGGCGTAGTCCGAATTGAGCAGGTCACGGGCCAGCGCGAAGAGCTTGCGCCGTTCCTCCGCAGGGATCTCCCCGATCGTAAAGTACTTCTGTAGCCAGTCGCCGGCGCCGGGGCTGTCGAACATGGCCTTGCTGGGCATCAGGCTGACCTGGCAGCCGCACAGGTCACGGACGAGATGCATGACGGACGGCAGCTGGGTGGACGCGAAGACCCGGCCGGCGTACATCATCGACTGGTTAGGCATCAGCAGGCCGCCTGGGCTGGGTTCGTCCAGCTCGACCGCCGCGGTCAGGTGCGCGTTGATGCCCTCGCGGTAGCACGCGATCTGCGCGATCTTCTCCCGCACGCCCTGGTGCATCGTGACTCCGGTAGACCTGGTGCTGGCGTAAGCGACACCGAGGAGGAAGTCGGCGAAGCGGGTGTAGCGCTGGACGTACGGAAAGATGCTGTACCGGTGCAAGGTCGCGCGGATGAAAGCGGCCGCCTTGGTGTGCCGGTAGAAGAAGACGTTCTCCCACGGAATCTCCACGTCGTCAAAAACGATCATCGTGTCGATCTCGTCGTACCGGCTCGACAACGGATAGTCGTCCGGGGGGTGCTGGCCGGCGAAGGAAGATCGGCAGAGGTGCTTGACGCCCGGAGCGCCCATGTCGGCGAGGAAGCCGACCGCGTAATCGCTGAGGACCTCGTTGTTCCATTCGCCGATGGTCGGCTTTACGAACGCCTGATTAGCGTAGGCGGCCGCGGTCTCGAACTTTGCGCCGCGCACCACGATGCCGTTGTCGGTCTCGCCCACCACGTGCAGCAAGACGTCAGGGTCCTGGTCTTGCGGCCGGAGAGAACGGTCGCCCTTCGGGTCGGTGTTGGCCGAGACGTGGAACGGGTCGAGCAGCTGCGCACGCCGGACGTGACGGGCGATGTTCGCCGAGAAAGCCGGGTCGATCTCGTTCAGCACGTCCTGCCCGTCGAACAGTGACCACATTTCGCCGACCGTCTCATCGCCCACCCGAGTGACCACGCCGCCGGCCTCGTCGAGGATGGCGTCGACCGACGCCCGCTTGGCCTGCCAGTCCTCGCGGGTGCGCGGCGGGCGCGAGGTCGTGGCACAGGATTCCCCCGTCTCTTCGTCGACGTAGGTCAGCAGGTCTCTGGCGCGGGCCTCGTGGGCCAGGTCGTAAATCCGCGCGCGCACGTTCACCACCGGCGCGAAGGCCGGATGCGCGGGCACGTCCTCGACCTGTTCACCGTCGATCCACACCTCCCGGCCGTCGCGGAGCGACTCGATGTAGTCCTTGCCGGTTCGCAGCACTTTTGTTCCTCGGCTTTCGATGGGTAGATCAGCCCCGCGCCGCGCGCGGGGGGAGTTCCAGGATTTCCTGGAGGACGGCGCGCAATTGCCTGGCGCCGGTGACGATCGAGTCGGCCCGGATCCGTTCGGTCGGGGCATGCATGTCCTCGCCGTCGCAGCAGCCCAGAGCGACCGCAGGTATGCCGGCGGCAAGCGCCGCGTTCGCGTCGGTCGAGCCGTCCGCGGCTGTGGCCGGCAAGCCGATCGAACGGCGGGCGCGCAGGACAGCAGCTACCAGCGGGTGGTTGAGGGGCACCGAGCCGGCCGCCCGGCTGTCGAGGTGCTCCACCGAGAGACTCAGGCCCGGCGAGACCACTAGATTCGCCAGCGCGGCTTCCTGCCAGTCGAGCGCCGCCTGATCGGTCGCGCGCCATTCGACGGTCGCGCCTGCCCGGCCGGCGATCGCGTTGACTCCCGTGCCCCCATCGATCAGGCCGATGTTGACGGACAGCTGCGCTGGAGCCGACGCGATCATCTCGGACAGCAACGCCACGAGCTCGTGGAGGGCGCTCGGCCGGCCACGGTCCCACCATGAGTGCCCTCCCGGGCCGGTCAGCGTGAACCGGACTCGCAGAGAGCCGACGGCGTTCACAAAGACGCGGTCGGAACCGTGGCCTTCCAGGGCCAGCACCGCCTCGGGCGCCAGCTCGCGACAAGCATGGCGAGCGCCGCGCAGTCCGCCGAGCCCCTCCTCGCCGACGGTGAAGACTACGACCAACGGTAGTGGTCCCGACCCGGGCGGCTCGACGAGTGCACCCTCGGCGACGGCAACGGTGGTCGCGACGGCGATCGCGTTATCACCGATCCCGGGACCGCACAGCCAGCCGTCGCGCTGCCTGACACCCCGCACGGTGGCCTCGTCGAAGACGTCATCGACGTGAACGAGCACGGCGAGCCGGTACGGCGGCGGACCGAACGTCCACACCAGGTTGCCGACACCATCGACGTACTGGCGTCCGGGGGCCTCCTCCAGGCGCCGTTGCAGCCACTCGATGCGTAGGCGCTCGTGGCCAGTGCCGCCGTGCAACTCCGCTAGCGCCACGGCATCAGCGGCGATCGCCGCCGGGTCGAAAGCCGTGTCCTGCATGTCACCTCGGCCAGACAGAGCTCGGGATAATGCCGTGCTGACTCGGCCCAGCGTACCAGTTTATTAGCCCATTGGTATAGTAGACTGGCACCGTGGGTCAACCTTCTGAACGGGCGTTCGCCGACGTAGGGGAGGTCATCGCGGTGAACCTGCACCGGCTCCGCACCGGCCGCCGGCTGACGCTGGCCGCCCTTGCCGCCCGCGCGGACGTCGCGAAAGCCACGCTGGCGAACCTGGAGCAGGGCCGGGGTAATCCCACGATAGAGACGCTTTGGTCGCTGGCTCTCGCGCTGGGCGTGGCATTCAGCGACCTGCTCGAAGACCGGCGTGAAACCACCACGGTAGTGGTCCGGGCGCAGCAGGGCCCGCGGGTGCGCGGGTCGACGCCCGGCGGGACACTCGATCTGCGACTGCTGGACCGGCTGGAGCGCGGCGGCCTCGTCGAGGTCTTCGACATGTTCCTGCCGGCCGGGACCGAATATCTCGGCAAACCGCACGGCAGTGGCGTCGTCGAGCGGGTGTTGGTGCACGAAGGGACGATCACGGTCGGCTCGGCTAGCGACCCGATCACGCTCGGCCCGGGTGACTTCGCCCGGTACGGCGCGGACTGTTCCCACGTCTACCGTTCGGCCGAGCAGGACTGCCACGGCGTCTTGCTGGTCGGATACCCGCCCTCCTGAGCGGCGTCATAGGCTGCCACAGCCAGGGTGTCGGCCGGGACGCACAGGAGAACACCTGACGGATCATTCCGCCGCCACTGCCGCCGGGATGATTCCGGCCCCGGGTTCTTCGTCTTGCGCTTCACGTTCTTCCAGATCGCATGGGAGAACGAGGTCAATGCCCGCCGGCGGCCCGGACGGGGCTGAGCGCCCGCGGCCTCCTTGCCAGCCAGCGCTTGCCCTTGAGTGCAAGTCGCCGCTAACGTTAGCCTTGACGAACACTGGCGGTCAGCAAGGAGGCGAGGCTATGGGTCGCGACCGGCCCGCGGCTGCGGTCGGCCCGCGCGAGGAGGAGACGGACGAGGCGCTCCGCGCGCTCGCCGAACCTCGCCGCCGTGCCATCTTGCAGCTCGTGGCCCACTCGGAGCTTTCCGCGGGCGAGATCGCCAGCTGTTTCGACGTAACCAGGACCGCCGTGAGCCAGCATCTGACCGTGCTCAAGAACGCAGGTCTTTTGACCGAACGAAGGCTGGCTACGCGCCGTCTCTACCGTGCTCGCCCGGAGGGGCTGGCCGGGCTGCGCGAGTTCCTCGACCAGATGTGGGCGTCTTCCCTCGAGGTCGCCCGCGACCTCGTGGAAGCCGATCGCGGGGCGGCCGGTGACGGCCAGGCCTCGGCCGCGGGCTGACCGGTCGCCCCTGACGAACAGGTGATGAGCAAGGCGATGAGCAGGAAACGACACGACGGGAGCAGGCGGGCATGACCCAGGATGGCAGGGCTCGGGCCCCGGGCACGGTCACCGCGCTGCGGCGGCCGCCGGTGCGGCAGTCGATCGTGGTCCGCAGCAGCCGTCGGCACACCTTCGACACCTTCGTCCGGACCATCGGCGTCTGGTGGCCGGTCACCCCGTTCTCGGCCGGTAAGGACCGCATCAGGGACGTGACGTTCGAGCCGCGCCAGGGCGGCCGGGTCTACGAAACGTGGCAGGACGGCACCGAGGTCGACTGGGGAGAGGTGCTCACCTGGGCGCCGCCCGAACGGTTCGTGATGACCTGGAACATGACCTCGGTCGTGACCGAGGTCGAGCTGACCTTCGCCGAACTCAGCCCGCTGCTCACCCGGGTCGCGGTTGAGCACCGCGGCTGGGAGCAACTGACCGAGGAGCAGTTGGCCGCCGATTGCGCGCTGCGCGGCGGCTACCTCGGCGGCGCCTACCGCGAGGGCTGGGCCCGCATCCTCGGCTGCCTGGCTGCCGTGACCGGAGGGCAGTCTTGAAAGCCGTGGTGTTCTACGAGGCGGCCGCCGGCCTGGCGGACAAGGCGCCCCTGCACATGGCCGCGCACCGGGCCCGGTGGCAGGAGTTCGCCGACCACGGCGAACTGCTCATGATCGGCCCGTTCGACAACGCGCAGGAAGACGGCGCGATGGCGGTCTTCACCACCCGCGAGGCGGCTGAGGAGTTCGTCCGCGGCGACCCCTTCGTCCTCCACGGAGTAATACGAAACTGGACTATCCGCGAATGGAACGAGGCCCTCGTTCCCGAGCGCCCAGCCCGGTCGGCCTAACACCCGCAGCCGGCTTCTACGCCCGGCGCGGCTACCAGCGGGACGACCGCTGTTCATGGAAAAATGAATCATCCCGAACGAACCTGGTTACCCCGCCCCGGCCCCCGGGCCCGCCCCCGGTGGCTGGCGCGACATCCAGCCTGACCTGTCCGCCGAACCGTACGTCTTCACGACGGGGGAGCCGCCGCCCGGCGTCTCCCCGTTCGCGGTCATCCGCGAAGACGAGGGCGTCACCGTGATCCTGACCAGGGCCGTCGCCGACCGCCTCGGCCTGGCCTACGACTACGTCGCGGCGCGGATCACGCTGCGGGTCAACTCCGCTCTCACCGACGTCGGCCTGACCGCCCTGTTCAGCCGGACCCTGGCCGAGTCCGGGATCAGCTGTAACGTAATCGCAGGACTGGCCCACGATCACCTGTTCGTCGACTGGGACCAGGCCGTCCGGGCGCTGACCCTGCTGCGCGAGCTGTGAGTACCGCCGGGGCCGCGTCCTGGGATAGGGAGTACGCGGGCAGCCGCTATCGCGATGAGCCTCCCGTCGCCTTCGTGACGGACATCCTCGCGGCCGCCCGCCGGGCCGGCCTGGCCAGCGGCCTGTATATCGGTTGCGGCAACGGCCGCAACTACGAGCCCCTGGTGCGCGGCGGCCTCGACCTGACCGGACTGGACATATCAGATGTCGCCCTCCGGCAATTGTCCGCCCGTATGCCCGAACGACGCGGGTCACTCGTCCACGGCGACCTGTCCGCACTGCCGGGTCAGGCGCGGTACGGCATCGTCGTCGGGATCCAGGTGTTCCAGCACGGTGACACCGAAGCGGCGCATGCGCATCTACGGGCCGCCCAGGCCCGCGTCGCGGTCGGCGGCCTGATGGCCGTGCGCGTCAACGCGGCTGGTACGGACATCGCCTTCGCGCACCAGGTCACCGGCCGGAACGACGACGGCCTGACCATCCGGTACCTCGACGGCCCGAAAGCCGGGCTCGAGATTCACTTCTTCGGAGAAGCCGAACTCCGCGGCCTTTTCGCGACAGGATTCGAGCCGGTGATGCCCCTGCGCGCCCAGATCACCCGGCGACAGCCGCCCGAGATCGGCCAGTGGACCCAGTGGGAGGGCATCTGGCGCGCCAGCGAGTGACCCGCCGCGCCACGCTCCGGGTGAACATCTCTTGCGCTGCCCCCGCTGACCTGGCCACGATGTCTGGGAACGAAGGACGGTGACGGTGATCTGGACGGGTGAGCGCCAGCGTCAGCAGGGACGGCTGGTCGCCGAGATGTACCAGGCCGCCGCCGGGGTGCCGTGCGAGCGCAGCGCGGTCATCGCGGGCGGCCTGCCCGGCGCGGACAAGGCCGCCGCTCTGGACCAGGCCGGCCTGGACAGGTCCCAGTACCTCACCGTCAGCATCGACGCGGTCCTGGACCGGCTGGCGGCGGCCTGCCTCATCCCGGAGGCCGACGGCCTTTCCCCGCTCGAGCGGGCAGGCCCGGTTCACGCCGAGGCCCAGTACCTGGCCAAACGGGTCGGGCTGCGGGCCCTGATGGACGGCAGGAACCTGATCCTGGACATCTCGCTGGCGTCCTGGCGGGCCGCCGAAGCGTGGACGTACGCGCTGCGGTTCGCCGACTACGCGGTGACCGCGGTGTTCGCCGACATCGGCATTGACGAAGCGGTGCGTAGGTCCGGCGAAGCTCACCGCCGCGGCGAGGAAGCGTTCCGCCGCGGGCACGGCCACGGGGGCAGGCGCATCCCGGCCGCGGCCATCAGGGCGCTGGCCAGCCCGGCCGCGGCTGCGCCGAGGAACCGCATCAGGTGGGCGGTCGGCGCGCGATCCGCCGGGGCCATCGGCGGTACCGTCGGGACCGGGACATTTCCCGGCAGCGCCGTGATCGCGATGCTCGTCTCCTACCGGGACGGCCGGCTCAGCCTGGACGATCTCTCCCTGGAGTTCCGCGCTCGCCGCTGGCCGCAGGTCCCGGACGTCTGCCCGCCGGAACTCGAGCAGGCCAGGGACGCCATCGACGACCCCGAGCCCTACGTTCCCGGCTCGTTCGACGACGTCGTGCTCGCCTATGACCTCGGCTGGCTGTCCGACGCCGACTACGACGTCCTGGCGAGCGCGGCCGACGGCCTGCCCGGCGCCTGAGCAGCTCCGTAGGGCCGAACGCTAGACGGGGGAGCGGGGTGCCGGTGACAGGGCGCGGCACCCCGCTCCTATGGGGCAGGCGTCTGCGGGGCAACCGCCGCACCGCGCACCCGCCTTATGGCCCGTTCTGCTTCAACGATGACTTAACCGCCCAAATCGGGTCAACTCGTTTTCCGCGTGCCTGCCCACGTCCGCCCGGCCGCCTCCCCAGCCCGCCAAGCCCGCCTCGCCGAAGGTCTTTCGCCCGCAGGGCCGCTGCCCCGCGACCATCTTGCCGGTGCGTGCCTCGCTGGGCTCGCCAGCCTCATATCGCACACAATCTGTATATTTATTCGATAACTGGAATCTTTGCGGAGAGAATTCAGGCTCCGGTGAGATCAAGTGGCCCATGATGCACCGGATCTTCCCCGGAACCCGGAATATCCCCGATCTGACACACCCACGGCGCCCTTGTGTATCAGAGAACGCATAAGCATCACTGCGTTCAGACGAACGGAGGACTTGGCCGCCCCCGGTTGATGCCGTGCGTTGCGGGTCGCTGGCGGTCGCGGTCGGCGCCGCCCTCGTCGGCCTGCGTGTCCGCTGCGGTCCCTGAGGGCCTAAATCGGTTCGGCCGTCAGCGCCAGAAGGCCCTGACCTCGATCTTGCCGAACGCCGCGACCGGATGCGCCGCGGCCACCTTGACGGCTTCCTCCAGGTTCGCGCACTCGAGCACGTCGTATCCGCAGATGACTTCCTTGGTCTCGGCGAACGGCCCGTCGCTGATCAAGACCTCGCCGCCCCGGACCAGCACTGTCTTGGCCTCGCTGGCGGGCCCGAGCCGGTCGCCGTCCAGCCGGATGCCGCGGGCGATCACGTCGTCGAGCCACGGAAAACTCTCGCTGTCCTCGGCGTCCGCCGCATCCGGCGCCGCGGCCCCCTCGTCGTTCTCGAAACGGTCTTCCTCGACGCACACCAGCATCAGGAACTTCATGTCGCCTCCGATCTTGGTGGCCTGCCTGAGCCGCAGGCATCTATACCATCACGACGAACGGGAGTCGCGGAAAAGACCGCCCGACGTGAGGGGCGAACGGGCCGGATGGTTAACGCCCCGGGGCCGCCAGATGGGCGGCCAGGGCGGCACACGCGCGCAGCGTGTCCAGCAGGCACGCCGTGTTCTGCGGATCGGGCCAGGATGACAGCTTGACCACCACGGTCCGCGCGGCGCGGTCGGCGTAGATGAGCTGACCGTGGATGCCGAGGCAGACCAGCACCGGACTGTCCGACCCCGGGAGAACCCAGAACTGATTGCGGTACCAGCCGCCCGGCAGGGCGAACTCGTGGTCGGTAACCGCGAAGGCCTCGCGGACGTCAGGCTCCGGGGCGCGGGTGCTCGCCAGCCAGGCCTCCGGCACGACCGGATGCCCTTGGATCATGCCGTTGTCGACGAGCATCTGCCCGAACCTGGCCAGGTCGCGCGCGGTGGCCGAGATGCCGCCGTCGTGGACGGCCGAACCCAGCGGATCGCAGGTGATCTCGGCGTCCCGTTCGGCCCCGATCGGCTGCCAGATGAGCGCCGAGATGAGATCGGCCATCCGGGTATCGCTGGCCCGCTCGCACGCCCAGCCGAGCATGTCGCTGTCGGCCGACCGGTAGGTGAACTCGCGGCCATGCGGACCGGCGTGGCCCAGGGTGGTGAGGTACGGGTACGCGCCCACCGGGTCACCGGATCGCGCCGGGCGCCAGCCCATGGAACGCTCCATCACGCGGACCTCAGCGTCCAGGGCGGTGTAGGTCTCGCGGAACGCGACCCCGGTTCGCATGTCGAGCAGGTTGCGGATGGTGGCGTCGGCGTATCCCGAGCGCTCGGCCTCCGGCACGTAGGCTGTCACAGGGGCGCCCGGATCGAGCAGCCCGCGGCCGGCCAGTACCCCGGCCACGCAGCCGATGACCGATTTCGACACCGACATGAGCAGGTGCCTGGTGGCGGCTGTCATGCCCGCGTCGTACCGCTCGGCCACCAGCTGCCCGTCGTGCAGCACCACCAGCGCGTCGGTGTACGTCCCGGCGAACACCTCCGCCGCCGTCGCGGTCGTGCCGTCGAGCCGCCAGACCGGCGGGTCGGGCATCGGGCCGGGCCAGGCAGGCAGCGGCGAAGGTCCGCCCGGGTTCTTGGGTCCGGCCGGGATCAGCTGGCTGGGAATGAGCTCGCGCATGTGCCGGAACGCCCACCGGTTGAATGGGGGATCCTGCCAGTTGGCCAGGGTGACCTGCGATTCCGGGGCCGGGGGGAAGCCGGTCATGAGTTCAGGCGCGCTCTCGCGCGAGGCAGCCTCGGCCGTGCCTTCATGGATCATGATGCGCACCCTAACCCAACACCAGCACCGGGAACGGTGATCTAGTATTCGGCTTATGTCGCAGGAGGCGGGGCCCGAGGTTCAGGGCGTGCCGGTCACGGCAGGCAACTGGCAGGACCCGCCGGTTAACCGCTGGGCGTTCTGGCACGTTGATGAGATCCTGCCCACCTACCGCGTGTCCCGCGGTGACGGCCCCGCTCGTAACCTGCCCCGGTCGCCCGCCGCCGATGACAGTGCCACCGATGACAGTGCCGCGGGCGACAGTGCCGTCGACGACCTGCTCGCGATCGCGCTGACTCGGGCGGACCGGTCGGATGGCACCGTGGGAGAGGTGCTCGCGGACACCTTCACCGACGCTTACCTGGTGCTGCAGGACGGCGAGCTGGTCACCGATTGGTATGGCCCGCTGGGCGCCCCGGACCGGCCGCACGCCCTGATGTCGGTGTCGAAGTCCGTAGTGGGCTGCGTGGCCGCCGTGCTCATCGACCGCGGCCAGCTCGACCCCGACCGCGAGATCACCAGCTACGTGCCCGAACTAGCCGCCAGCGGCTACGCCGGCGCCCTCGTGCGGCACGTCGTCGACATGCGCAGCGGGGTCAGGTTCGACGAGGAGTACGCCAACCCGCACTCGGACATCCGGCGCCTCGATGAGTGGGTCGGGTGGCATCCCAGCAAGGGCGAGCCCCGCGGGCTCTACCGGTTCCTGGCCACGCTGCAGCCCGAGGCGCCGCACGGGGAGAGGTTCCTGTACCGGTCCGCGGAGTCTGACGTGCTCGGCTGGGTGTGCGAGCGCGCGGCCGGCCGGCCCATGGCCGGGCTCATATCGGAGCTGATCTGGGCGCCGATGGGGGCTGGGCACGACGCCGTCCTGTTGCACGATGGCCTGGGCACCGCGGTGCACGACGGAGGCCTATGCGCTACCGCCCGCGACGTGGCCCGGTTCGGCCAGATGCTGCTGGACGGCGGGCTGGTCCCGGACGGCGCCGGGGGCACCCGCCGGGTCGTGCCGCCGCAGTGGCTCCGCCGGGCCTGGGCCGTCGACTCCGACACGCGGGCCGCGTTCGCCGCGTCGCCTGCCGAGTGGGCGTTTCCCGGCGGCTGGTACCGGCACCAGTTCTGGTTCCGCCCGGGCGACTATGGCGACGTACTGCTCGGCCTGGGCATCCACGGCCAGATGCTGCACGTCAGTCGGCGTACCAACACGGTCTGCGTGAAGTTCTC
>JBAUAY010000801.1:0-4462 GCA_049676235.1 Streptosporangiaceae bacterium | reverse complement strand
CCTTTCGCCAGGCCGGCCGGCGGTTCCGGTGGCAGGCCGGGACGGCCCGGGCGAGGGCGTCCGGGCCGAACGCGGCCTCGAGCCGGGTACGGACGACGTCGAGCTCGATTCCGATGGAGGCCAGCGCCTCGCGGTCGAGGCCGCCCAGCAGGTCGGCCGTCCGGCCCGGCCCGAGGATGTGCAGTATCTCCTTCTCGATCCGCTCCGGGCTGACACCCTGATCACGCAGGACAAGACTCGCCGGGGTACCGGTCGAGGCCGCGGCCAGCAGCAGGTGCTCGCAGCCGATAAAGTCGTGCCCCAGCCGGCGGGCCGCCGCCTGGGCCTGGACGAGCACCTGGCGGGCGTCGTCGGTGAAGCGCTCGAGCATCATCGCCTCCCGGTCAGACGGCCGTACTTGCGATGGACCGTCTGCTTGGTGACACCAAGGCGGCGGGCGATGTCCTGCCAGGACCAGCCGAGCTCGCGCGCGTTCTCTACCTGGAGCAGTTCCAGCCGTTCGGCCAGCGCACGCAGCGCGGCGGCCGCACGCAGCCCGACCTCCGGGTCCTTACTAGAGGCACCCTCGGCGATCTGAAGAGTTGTTTCCATGCGTGTCAGCATATGCTGACGAAAACGCCAGCGTCAACATGTGCTGACGGCAGAAGTCTGCCCGCCCCCCATGGTGCAGCCACCATGGGGGCCGGACTTGCGCCTCGCCGGGCAGGGCTAGTCGCCTGCGGAAGGGCTGACACCGCCTTGGCGCGGGTCGCCGGACCGGAAGATCGCTTCCGAGGGCTTAGCTATGACCGACAGCGGTGTGGCGACGTCCTCCAGCGACTTTCCCTCGGCGTCGACGGCGAAGAACACCGCCACCAGGCCGCCCACGATCATCGCCCCGGCGCCAATGAGGTAGCCGACATAGAGCTTGTTCGGGTCGCTCCCGTTGCCGATGAGGTGACCGTACAGGTGCGCTCCGAGCGAGCCGAAGCCCTGGGCGATGGCGAAGAACACGGCGATCGCCTTGGCCCGCACCTCCAGCGGGAAGACCTCGCTGGCGGTCAGGTAACCGGCGCTCGCCCCGGCCGAGGCGAAGAAGAAGACCACGGTCCAGCAGAGCGTCTGGGTGGTGGCGTTGAGAACGCCGTTCTTGAACAGCTGCGCGCTGATGATCAGCAGGACGCCGGAGAGGAGGTACGTACCCGAGATCATCTTCCTACGGCCGATCGTGTCGAACAGGCGCCCGATGGTCAGCGGCCCGGCCAGGTTCCCGGCTGCGAACGCGAGGAAGTAATAGCCGGTATCGGTGGCCGGGACGTGGAAGAACTTCAAGAGCACAAGCCCGTAGGTGAAGAAGATCGCGTTGTAGAGGAACGACTGGGTGATCATCAGCGCCGCGACGAGCACCGACCGGCTCGGGTAGTGCGAGAAAAGCACCCGGAGCAGGGCCAGGTAGCCGATCTGCTTGGTCGGCCTGATCTCGATTTCCCGGTCCGGGTCGACCGGCGGGAGCGCCCCCCTGGTCGCTTTCACGTCCCCTTCGATCTCCGCGATGGATGCCTCGGCGGCCTCCTCACGGCCGTGCATCACCTGCCAGCGAGGGCTTTCCGGCAGGTGTCTCCGAACCAAGATGATGACCAGCGCGAGCACCGGGCCGAGGATGAAGGCCGCCCGCCAGGCCCAGTCGGGCGCGATGTGGTTCAGGAGGAACAGCGTGGCCAAGGTGCCCAAGATGGCCCCGGCCCAGTAGGTGCCGTTGACCGCGAGGTCCACCCGGCCCCTGAACCTGGCCGGGATCATCTCGTCGATCGCGGAGTTGATCGCCGCGTACTCACCGCCGATGCCTGACCCCGCGAGAACCCGGGTGGCATAGAGGAAGATGAACCAGTAACCGCCCGCCGGCGTCAGTGCGGTCAGGCCGCTGCCGAGCAGGTAGACCCCGAGCGTCACCATGAACAGGTTCTTGCGGCCGAGCTTGTCGGACAGCTGGCCGAAGATGAGCGCGCCGATGACCTCGCCGATCAGGTACCAGGTGGCGATGTCGGCGACCGCGCCCGCTGACATGTTCAGCGTGTTCTTCTGCGTCAGGAACGGGCCGACGTTGCTCGCGATCGTGATTTCCAGGCCGTCCAGGATCCAGGCCACGCCCAGCGCCACCACCAGCCGGGTGTGGAACCGCGACCAAGGCAGCCTGTCGATCCGTGCGGGGATGAGGCTGCGGATCGCTGGACTGCTTGCTGTGCGGGGCGTCACTGCCATTGCGCCCTCCTCCTTGCGCCGAGCACGGGCTCAAGTGCCCGCGGGCTGCCCGACTACCCCATAGCGGAGGAAAAAACATCCCGAGGCCGGCTGAGCCTGCCCTGCGGGCACCGCGGCTGGGGCGGGCGCGGCTGGATCGAGCGACAGGGCAGGCGCGACGAAAGCATTCTCGAGACATGAGAATGCGGAGACGGAAGAGGGGTACGGCGGCGGCGCCGCAGCTTAGCCGGACGCGGACGGGGGCACCGCGTGCTTAGCGTGCATCGCGCGGACGGGGGCACCGCGCGGCGCGGCGCCGCCGCATAGCGTCACGATACAAGCTTTGCCCATACATGTACAAGCGTGACTTGCCAGACACAGTGTTTGTTTCTGCCGAGCATGAGCCTTAACACCGCCGGATCCGGCCGGGTTTACGCAAGGGACCTTCGGAATCAGTCGGTGGCCAGGAGGCCGCCGGGGCTTGAGTTCCCAGGTGCCCGCGGCCGCCGGCGCCGGGGTCCGAACCCGGTCCGGGGCTCGGGCCGGACCGGCCTAAGCTGAACACCAGAGCCCAGGGCGGGCCACCTGCGACTCCCCCGCGAGCCAAAGGGGCGCCGGCGCTGCCTGGACTGACGAGCGAGGAACCAGCGAGGAGGGAAGGCGGCGCCTCGAAAGGCGCCCCGGAGGCGAGTGGGAAAACAGAGCGTGCCCGAGTTCAGCTATACAGACCTGCTGCCGCTGGGCCAAGACGGCACCAGTTACCGGCGGCTGACCAGTGACGGGGTGACGAACCATAGGTCGTTCGGCCGTAATTTCCTCGAGATCGAGCCGCGGCTGCTCACGGACCTGACCGCCGCCGCCATGCACGACATCGCCCACCTGCTGCGGCCCGCCCACCTCAGCCAGCTGCGGGCGATCCTGGACGACCCGCAGGCCTCCCCGAACGACCGGTACGTAGCCCGCGACCTGCTCAAGAACGCGTGCATCGCGGCCGGGGGCGTGCTGCCTATGTGCCAGGACACCGGCACCGCCATCGTGATGGGCAAGCGGGGCCAGCAGGTGCTCACCGACGGGCGGGACGAGGAGCACATCTCACGCGGCGTCTATGACGCCTACACCACGCTGAACCTGCGGTACTCCCAGCTCGCGCCGCTGACCATGTGGGAAGAGAAGAACACCGGCAGCAACCTGCCCGCGCAGGTGGAGATCTACGCCACCGCTGGCGGGGAGTACAAGTTCCTGTTCATGGCCAAGGGCGGCGGGTCGGCCAACAAGTCGTTCCTTTACCAGGAGACCAAGGCCGTGCTGAACCCGGCCCGGATGCTCACGTTCCTTGAGGAGAAGATCCGCTCGCTCGGCACCGCCGCGTGCCCGCCGTACCACCTGGCCATCGTGGTCGGCGGCACCAGCGCCGAGTTCGCGCTGAAGACCGCCAAGTACGCGTCGGCCAAGTACCTGGACACGCTGCCCGAGCAGGGCTCGGCGGCGGGGTACGGTTTCCGCGACCGCGAGCTTGAGCAGCAGGTGCTCGGCATCACCCGGCGGATCGGCATCGGCGCGCAGTTCGGCGGCAAGTACTTCTGCCACGACGTGCGGGTGGTCCGGCTGCCCAGGCACGGGGCGTCCTGCCCGGTCGCGATCGCGGTGTCGTGCTCGGCCGACCGGCAGGCGCTGGGCAAGATCACCGCCGACGGGGTGTTCCTCGAGCAGCTCGAGACCGACCCGGCGCAGTACCTGCCGGATATCGAGGCGGCCGAAGACGAGGGCGACGTCGTCGACGTCGACCTGAACCGGCCGATGGCCGAGATCCGCGACGAGCTGACCAGGTACCCGGTGCGCACCCGGGTGTCGCTGACCGGCCCGCTCGTCGTGGCCCGGGACATCGCCCACGCCAAGATCGCCGAACGGCTGGACGCGGGCGAGCCTATGCCTGCCTACCTGCGCGATCACCCCGTCTATTACGCGGGGCCCGCCAAGACGCCGGATGGGTACGCGTCCGGGTCCTTCGGGCCGACGACGGCGGGCCGGATGGACTCATACGTCGACCGGTTCCAGGCGGCAGGCGGCTCGCTGGTCATGCTGGCCAAGGGGAACCGTTCGGCCGCCGTGACCGCGGCCTGCAAGCAGTACGGCGGGTTCTACCTCGGCTCGATCGGCGGCGCGGCGGCGCGGCTGGCCCAGGACTGCATCACCCGGGTCGAGGTGCTCGAGTACCCCGAGCTCGGCATGGAGGCCGTGTGGCGGA
>JBAUAY010000800.1:0-20442 GCA_049676235.1 Streptosporangiaceae bacterium | reverse complement strand
ACGCTGGCCATCGGCGCCACGTCCGGGCTAGTGAACCTGGCGGTCAAGTCAATCTGGGCCCGGCAGCGGCCGGACCGGGCCGGTGTGGGCGTCCCGGTCTGGCGTAACGTGAAGATGCCGACCTCCACGTCGTTCCCGTCCGGCCACGCGGCGTCGGGGTTCGCCTTTGCCGCGGCCATCGGCCGGGATCAGCCCTGGCTCGGCATCGCGCTGCGCTTCCTGGCGGCGGCCGTGGGATACTCCCGGGTGCACACCGGAGTTCACTACCCGGGCGACGTCGTGGTCGGCTCGCTCGTCGGCGAGGGCGCCGGGCAGGCCGTGGGCGGGTTGGTGGACCGGTTGCTGCCTCCTCGAAAGCCCGCCTCGTCCAGCAGTGATCAGCAGCGTGAGCAGCCGCCGGATGCGGAGGATTCCGAGGATGCGGAAGGCGCACCAAGCTAATCCGGCGCCGCCGCTTCGAACAGCAGCCTGAGCCCGGCGCGAAGGGCGGCGGCGTCGCTGTCCACGCCGAGCAGGTCGACCGCCGGGAGGAGTCCGGTGAGCTCGCGGTTCCCGGTGAAGATCCCGGCGATGCGGCCCCGCCCGTGGGTTCGGCTGATGACGGACTTGATCGCCGACACCACCGCGCCCTCCAAAACCGACGGCTGGCCTAGGGAGAGGGCTAGGTCGTAGGGACCGAGAAAGATGCCGTCCACGCCGTCGACACTGAGGATGTCGTCAAGGTGGTCCAGACCCGCGCGGGTCTCGACCATCGGCAGCAGCAGCGGCTGGTCGCGCGGGCCGAGGAGGGAGACACGCGCCGGGCCCTGGCTGCGTCGGCCCCGGGGCGGGAAGCAGGCGGCCTGCACCAGCTGCCTGGCTTGGGTGGCGGACTCGACGGCGGGAACGATCACGCCGTCGACCCCGGTATCCAACACCCGGGCCAGTTGCGCCTCGTCGTGCGACGCGAGCCGGACGAGCACGGGCACCGGGCTGACCCGCGCCAGCGGGGCGACGTCGGCGAGATCGAGATCGCCGTGCTGGATGTCGATCCCGATCCATTCCGCGCCGCAGCTGCCCGCCACCTCCAGACCGAACGGGCTCAGGAACGTCAGCCACAGCCCACGTCGGCCGATCGGTACCGGGCCGCCCGCGCGTAGCTCTGCGGCGAAGCCGGTCACCGGAAACTCCCGGGCGCGGGAGCCCCGGCCGAGCCGAACAAGCCATCGGGGTCGTGCACCGGCCGGCCGCCGACCAGTGTCAGCGCGGGCTGCTGCGATGGCAGGTCGTCAACCGGGCAGTCCAGCAGGTCGGCGCGGAACCCCACCACATCCGCGAACGCGCCGGGGGCCAGGATCCCGACGTCGCGATCCTCGCGGAGCAGGCGGCCGCCCGCGGCGGTGTAGAGCCCGATGGCCGTGTAGGTGTCCACCCGGTACTCCGGGCCCTGGACTCCCACCGTGCGCGTGCCGCGGGTGACCAGTCCCCAGATGGACAGCAGCGGGTCGAAGAAGCTGACGTTGCAGTCGCTGCCGGCCGCGATCAGCGCCCCCTCGTCAACCCAGGCCCGGACCGGCATGACCTGGCTGGCGCGGTCCGGACCCCAGTACCGCACCAGGTTGCCGCCCAGCGAGTACAGCAGCGGATGTTGGACGGTGATCCCGACGCCCAGCCGCACCGCGCGGGCGCGGGTCTCGGCGTCGGCCAGGAAGGCGTGCTCGATGACCAGCGTTCCCGGCGGCAGGCCCGGGTGCCGCAGCACCACCTGCTCGTAGGCATCCAGGACGCGGCGGACCGCGCAGTCGCCGACAGCATGGCAGCCGACCCGCCAGCCGCGGCCAACGGCGTGCTCCACCACCTGCCCGAAGTCGTCCGGCTCCCAGAACGCGTGCCCGCGGAAGGCGGGGTTGTTGGCGTACGGCTCGCACAGGAATCCGCCCTCGACCCCGCCGTCCATGCCCAGCTTCAGGCCCCAGATCCCAAGCCCGTCGCCCGCGACCGAGCCGGGCGCCGGCAGCGAGTCGACGTAGGCGAGCGTGTCGGCCACCGTCGCCTGCGGCATGACCCAGAACATCAGCCTGGTACGCGTGGTCAGCTCGCCGCGATCCGCCACGGCCTGGTAGACCGCCACCTCGCCCGGCATCAGCCCGGGGTCACGGACGACGCCGATGCCGCGGCGGTTGTAGAGCCGGCACTGCCGCGCGAGCAGGTCAGCCTGCTGAGCCTCCGTCACCGGCGGAAGCAGGCGCCGAACCGGGTCGAGCGCACCAGCCTCGATGAGCACGCCGGTCGGGGTCCGGTCGCCCAGCCGCACGACGGTGCCCGACGCCGGGTCCGCCGACGTCGCGGTGATGCCGGCCAGCTGCAGGGCGGCGGAGTTGGCCACCCCGACGTGACCCCCGCGCTGGACGAAGACGGGGTGGCCGGCGCTCGCCGCGTCCAGCTCACCTGCCGTCGGCAGCCGGCCCTCCCGCAGGTGGGTTTCGTGCCAGCACCGTGACGAGATGATCCACTGGCCCGGCGGCGTCCGGGCCGCGGCTTCCCGCAGCGCCTGCACCAGCTCGTCGATCGAACGTGCGTGCTCCAGCGACACGTAGTCAAGGTCGCGCGCCGCCAGCAGCTGATGGTTGTGCGTGTCGTTGAACGCCGGGTACAGCACGAGCTCCGGATCGTCGATCACTGCGGTGCCCGGACCGATGAAGGTGTCAAGCTCGTCCCGGGACCGCCCGACCGCGGCGATCCGGCCGTCTTTGACCGCCACCGCCTGATAGATACCGCGGTCAGCGGTCATCCCGTACGCGCGGCCGACCCGGAACACGGCGTCGGCCAGATCGCGCGGGGCGCCGGGCGCTGCAGGCATGCCCTCACCTCCGAGCTGGCTCTCGGCCTCGGCGACGTGAGCGCGCCGAGCATGGACCTAACCTAGCGGGCCAAGGTGGAACCTGAATCCTCGTACGCCTACCTCGGGAATCTCGGGTCGACGGTGTATCAGCGGGCAGGGGCGTCGCTCTGTCTCGGTGAGAGGCCGTTGCGGCCGTGGTGCTGAGTTGCCGTAAGTCCTTCAGCTGCAGGGCGTGGCGCTGGCGTGCGCTCGTGGTGTCACAGCCGCGCGCCGCAAGAAACGAGGAAGCAATCATGCAGGCGGAGAGTTGGGGCACGCCGCATCTGGTGGTGCTGGCGCCGGAATCTGATCGCGGCCGACGAATCCCGTTGGATAAGGACTATCTGGTCGTAGGGCGTGAGCGGACCTGCGATGTGCGGTTCGACGACCCGTGCGTAAGCCGCACCCAAGCCGTGCTGCGACGGCGCGGGAACGCGGTCTACGTTGAAGACCTCGGCTCTGCCGCTGGCACGTTCGTGAACGGGGAGGCCGCGGCCCCTGCCCGCGAGCTGCACACAGGCGACACGGTGACCTTCGCCACCGTGGAAGCGCGGCTGGAACCCGGCGGCTCCAGCGCCGACCAGACGAGGACCATGTCGGCCAGGCCGGCCGGGGCTGGCCTGGTTCAGCACGTCAACGAGCAGAACGCCGACTATATCCACTACGACGAGCGCCAGTACAACTGGCACGTTCAGAACGTCAACCAGCAGCGCGAGAACTTCCTCCGCGAGGTCGCCGCGACCAGGACGAAGGCGCGGTGGCTCGCCTGGACCGGCTTCCTGTTGTTCGTGGTGGGCTTCGGCATCTTCGCCGCCAGCGACCTGAGCTTCATCAAGAGCATCAGTGACTCCATCCAGAACGGCGACTCTGCACCCCCAACGACAAGCCCGTTCGGGCGGGAGGTCGGGGGCGTTCCCATCGGGATGGTCGGCTGGGCGCTGGCCGCGTTGGGCATGCTGATGTTCATCGTCGGGATCGTCTTGCACGTGGTGGCAACGTCGCGGCGCAAGCAGGCCTACCGCGAATTCCCGGCGCTCCCGCCCTGGCCGGGTGCCCAGCCCATGAGAAGAGGGTGACGTGGAGATCCACGTAAAGAACCAGACCGCTGGCATCATCACCTACGTCGACGGCAACCAGGTGGTTTACGGCGGCCTGCACGGCAGCGTCGTCACCGACGAGGATGCGTGGCGGGCGGTGGGCGAACTCCGGGAGGCGCTGACGAGCGTGACCCTGGACGGACCCCGGGCGGCCGAGGCGCGGGCCCAGGTCGCGGAGCTCGACGGGGCAGTGCGTGCCCGGCGGCCAGACAAGGGCCGGGCGGCTGACATACTCAGACGGCTCACCGAGCTGCTGGCCAGCGCCGGATCGCTGACCACGGCAGGCACCGCCCTGATGGGCCCGCTGCAGACCCTCGCTAGCTGGCTGGGAGCTCACGGAGCAGCCATCCTCGGCATGCTCGCCCTGTAACTGCGTCGAACGCGCTAGCTTACGGGCACCGATGGCAGGGGCCTTCGCCCGGTCGAAATACCTGAGGCTCCGCTTGAAGCTCCTCATGACCGAACGAGTCGGATGCTAGCCCCGGTCAGGCTCGTTGCCGATGAGTTCGGTCGGCCTGGTGCGTCGGCACTAGTAGAGATCGAGGACCTGCCGAAGGGGCATCCATGACCGAGCCGAAGACTCACACCCTGGACGTGCCGGGCGCCGTGCTGACCTACGACGTCCGGAGCAACGACGCCAGCACCCAGCCGGTGCTGCTGATCATCGGGTCGCCGATGGACGCCAGCGGATTTGTCACCCTGGCCGGGCATTTCACCGACCGGACGGTCGTGACCTACGACCCCCGCGGCGCGGGCCGCAGCCGCCGGACCGACGGCGCCGCCGAGACCATCCCGGACGAGCACGCCGACGACCTGCACCGGCTGATCGCCGCGCTGGACGCCGGGCCGGCGGACATCTTCGCCAGCAGCGGCGGGGCCGTCAACGCGCTGGCCCTGGTGGCCAGGCACCCGGAGCAGGTCCGGACGCTGGTGGCACATGAGCCGCCCGCCTCGCAGGAGCTGCCGGACCGCGAGCCGGTGCTGGCCGCGTGCGCGGACATCCGCCAGACGTACCAGACCAATGGCTTCGGCCCGGCGATGGCGAAGTTCATCGCGCTGGTCAGCTACCAAGGCCCGCTCCCGTCCGGTTACGCTGACCAGCCCGCCCCGGATCCCGCCGCCTTCGGGTTGCCGGCCGGGGACGACGGCTCCCGGGACGACCCGCTCGTCGGGCAGAACATCGTGACCTGCAATGCCTACCGGCACGATTTCGACGCGCTCCGCGCCGCGTCCACCCGCGTCGTGATCGGGGTCGGAGCGGAATCCGGCCAGATGATCGCGGGCCGCGCGGGCCTGGCCGTGGCCGAACGGCTCGGCACGCCCCCCGTCACCTTCCCCGGCGGCCACGACGGGTTCCTCGGCGGCGAATACGGCCAGACGGGCGAGCCCGACGCCTTCGCCGCCACCTTGCGCCAGGTCCTGGCCGAACGCCGCTAAGGTACCAGCCCGGGTTGACGACGCGGGCGCGCCGGCTCCACCCAGGGATTGATTTTCCGAACTCCATCTACGGGCCGATGCCCCGGCGCCCGCTGATCTGTAGCGTTTCCCTCATGAGTACAGCCACCAAGGACTACCCGTCCGGCGGTCTGCGGGTGTCCGACGCCGACCGCGACCGGGTCATCGCCGAGCTCAGCGAGCACTTCCAGGCCGGCCGCCTCACCGTCGAGGAGCTAGAAGAGCGGACCGGCCGCGCCTTGCGGGCCCGCACCGCCGGGGAACTGGCCGAGCTGTTCACCGACCTGCCACGCCGGCAGGCGGCCGTGACCGGCACTGGTCCCACCCCGGCCCACGCCGGATCGTTCCGGCCCGCCCTGGTGCCGGCGGCGCCGATCGCCATCATCGCCGTCCTCGTGCTGGGCAGCATCCTCAGCGGTCACCCCGGCCTGATCGCGCTGGCGCCGGTCCTGGTGGTTCTCATCGTCCGGCGCCTGACCGGCGGCCGGGACGCCCGGCACCCAGGTGACCGCACACCCTGACCCGGTGCGACGACCCTGTGCGACGCCTGACCCCTGCGCGGCTTAGATCGAGCTGATGGCACCGCCGTCGACCGGGATCATCGCGCCGGTGATGTAGGACGCGGCGGGGGAGAGCAGGAACGCGGCGGCTCGGCCGAACTCCTCGGGCTCGCCGTACCTGCGCAGCGGGATGCGCTGGGACAGGCGGGCCCGCACCTCGTCGGGATCGCCGCGCAAGGCGTCGAGTTCGCGGACCCGGTCGGTGGCGATCCTGACCGGTAGCACTCCGTTGACCCGGATTCCGGCCGGGCCGAGTTCGCCGGCGAGCGTCTTCACCACCCCGGCCAGGCCGGGGAATAGCCCGTTGGAGATGGCGAGTTCCGCGAGCGGCACGCGCACCGAGGAGGCCAGCACGAACACCATCGAGCCGCCCGTCCCGGTGAGGGAGCCGGTCCCCGTACGGCCCTCGTCTCCGCCGCTCAGGTCGGTGCCGTCCAGGTCGGTGCCGTTCAGGTCGGTGCCGTCTAGGTCTCTGCCGTCCAGGTCGGTCGCGAGGATTCGGGCCAGCCGGACGGCGCCGAGGAAGACGCTCTCGAACGCGGACCGCCATGCATCATCCGTGGTGGTCGCGAGGGTCCCCGGCGGCGATCCGCCCACGCTGATCAGCGCACCGTCCAGGCGGCCGAACCGGTCCCTGGCCGCCCCGATCAGCCGGCCCGGCGTGGCCGGATCGGCGTTGTCCGCGACAACCCAGGCGACCGGATCAGCTTCGGCGGCGTCCTGCGCGAGGCGCGCGGCGGCCGACGAGGCCGTGGCCTCGTGCGGGGCGCTGAGCACGACGCGGGCCCCGTCGGCAACCAGTGCTTGCGCGCCGGCGAACCCAAGACCGCGGCTGCCGCCGGTCACGAGGTAAACCCTGTCGCGCAGTCCAAGATCCATCCGGCCATTCTGCCCGGTGCGCCGGTGTCCCGCGCCGGTCGCCGCATAATCCGACACCGGCTCTACGCCGATGGTTTTCCGCGGTTCAGTGCCTGACCGAAGGCGTGTCGCCCGCTCGTTCGGCCTGTTCGGCGGTGGCGGTGATGTTCCGGAGCATGCCGCCGAACACGACCCCGTGAAACGGCGAAATGGACCGCCAGTAAGCATGGCCCGCGAGTCCGCGTGGCCGGAAGATCGCCCGCTGGCTATAGGTCGTCATCCCGTCATAGTCCTGGCCCACCGACATCTCCAGCCAGGCCAGGCCGGGCAGTTTCATCTCCGCGCGCAGCCGCAGCAGTTTTCCCGGCTCGATCGCCTCCACCCGCCAGAAATCCAGGGCGTCGCCCACGAGCAGATGCCGGGGGTCGCGGCGGCCGCGGCGCAGTCCGACTCCGCCGGCCAGCCGGTCGAGCATCCCGCGGACGGCCCAGGCGGCCGGGAAGGAGTACCACCCGGTCTCGCCGCCGATACCCTCGATCACCCGCCACAGCGCCGCGGGCGAGGCGCGCACGATGCTGTTGCGCGCATCGACGTACAGGGATCCGCCAGCCCACGACGGGTCGGTCGGCAGCGGGTCGCTGGGCGCGCCGGGCGTCGCGGCTGACGACCAGCGGGTGGAAACGGCGCCCTCGCGGGTGTAGCGCAGGGCCAGAGTGATGGCCTGGTCGAGGGGCATAAGCCCTTCGGGCGGGTCCGGGATGTACTCGGCGATGTCGTGCTCGGAGCAGACGACCTCGTTCCGCAGGGATTCCACGAGCGGCCTGGCCAGGTTGGCGGGCACCGGTGTCACCAGCCCCACCCACAGCGACGACAGCCCCGGCGTCAGCACGGGCACCTTCACGATTACCCGCGGCGCGAGCCCGGCCACTTCGGCATACCGGCGCATCATCTCCGCGTAGGTGAGCACGTCGGGGCCGCCGATGTCGAAGCGGCGGCTGACGCCGGACGGCAGCGTGGCGCTGCCGGCCAGGTAGTGCAGCACGTCACGGACGGCAATGGGCTGGATGCGAGTGTCCACCCATTGGGGGGTGACCATGGCCGGCAGGCGCTCGGTGAGGTAGCGGAGCATCTCGAACGACGCTGATCCGCTGCCGATGATCACCGCGGCCTGCAGCGCGGCGGTGGGCACGCCGCTGGCCAGCAGGATGTCGCCGACCTCCGCGCGGGAGCGCAGGTGCGGAGACAGTTTCCCGGCCTGCCCGGAGATGATGCCGCCCAGATAGACGATGCGCTGCACTCCCGCGGCTTTGGCGGCCGCGGCGAAGGTCCGCGCCGCGATACGGTCGCGCCGCTCGAACGACGCGTCCGTGCCGAGGGAGTGGATGAGGTAGTAGGCGACGTCGATGCCCTCGAGGGCGCGCCGCACCGCGCTCTGGTCCGTCGCGTCGGCAACCGCGATCTCTACCTCGTCCGACCACGGCCGGTCGCTGAGCTTGGCCGGATCGCGCGCCATGCACCGGACCGCGTATCCCGCGCTCAGCAACTCCGGGACGAGGCGCCCGCCGATGTATCCCGACGCGCCGGTAACCAGGCAGTTCAATGGCGAAGACATAGTGCCGAGTCTTACACGGGCCTACTAGGGCGATCATGAGCGCAGGGCCTTGCTCCGGTAATCAACGGTCTCGGCCGACATGGCTGAGCCTTCGCCGCGAAGGCCTCGCCCAGAAACTGTACTTCTATGTACATAGAAGTACAATTTCGGTCATGGCATCGATGACCGTCTCTGAGGCCCGGGCTGCGCTCCCCGAGCTGCTGTCCCGCGTCGAGGAGGGTGAGGAAGTCACGATAACCCGGCATGGCCGGCCGGTGGCTGTCCTTGTCCGGCCCGACGCCCTGCGCAGCCGCCGAGCCAGCGCCGTGGACGACGCTCAGCGGATCCATGAGTTGCTCACCCGGGCGGCGGCGGCTCCTCTGCCGGAGGACGCCGGGCTGACCGCGCAGCGCGCCGAGGAGCTTATCGCGGAGATCAGGGCCGGGCGAGACGCCCGGTAATGGACGCCTTCGACGCCGACGTGCTCATTTACGCCGCCGTGCCTGATCACCCCTTGGGTCGGCGGGTCGCTGCCCTGTTCCGGTCCGCCGCCCCTGCGGCAATGGCAGGCGTCGGCTCGGTCCTGCTACTGCCGGAGGTACTCGGCAAGCCGCTGCGCGATGGCGCCACCGATGAGATCCGCCTCCTCGCCGGGCTGCTGGCCCGGCTGGATCTGCGTCCGGTAGACCGGGCAACGGCCGAGCTTGCGACCGCCCTGTCCAGCAGGTACCGGCTCAAGGCCACGGACGCCACCCATCTGGCCACTGCCGTCGGCACGGGCGCCGACCGGTTTATCACCAACAACCAGCGTGACTTTCCGGCCACGATCACAGAGGTACGGGTGACGTACCCAGCCGATCTCGCCGATGCCACCCCGTCAGGGGACGCGGGCTAGACACGGACACGATCCTCGCGCCTGTCCGTCAGCTACCAAGGCCGCGGCCGGCTGGTTATGCTGACCAGCCAGGTCCGTGAGCGAGGAACCTCCCCTGCCCGCGCACCCGGGTTCGTTCGGCCTTATCCGGCCGTCCCCGACTTGGTCCGGGCCACCTTGATCGCGCCGACCTGGACGGCCAGCAGGACACACAGGACGAGCGGGCCGATGAAGGCAGGCGACGACTTGGACGGGTGATGGGTTGCCAGGGCGAAGATGACGTAGACCAGCACGCCCGCGGCTGGGTGCATGATCAGCCCGATGCGCTTGGACACGAAGTTGTTGTAGCCGACCCCGAAGTGGATCGGCACCCTCGCGTCGGCCGGGAGCGTGATCCAGCCGTACCAGGACACGCCGATCATCGCGAGCAGGAGCACCCCGCCGATGACGAGCGCCGGGCTCATGGCCGCAGCCACAGGCCTGTGACCTTGCCGTCCTCGTCGAAGACGACCCGCCCGGTCGCCTCGCCGGCCTCGAAACGCAGCGGGATCTCGACCACGGTGTGATCGGCGACCCGGTGGGCGAACGGCTCGCCCATGCCCTCGTAGGCGCCGACCAGGCTGGCCATCCGCGCCCAGGCGTCCGCCAGCCGGCTGCCGTCGAGGGCTTCGCTCATCTTGGCGTTGAAGTCCCGGCGCGCCTCTTCCCAGCGGCCTTCGGCCAGGCAGGCGACGATCGTGACGGCCCGGTCTGCCACGCCGGGCGCGATCTCCGTGCTCATCGGCGCGCCGGTGCGCGGGTCGACGGGGTGCCCGAACCGCTGGAACGCGGCCTGCCGGGTGGTGCCGAGAACATCGCCAATCTCCCTCCAGCTATGACCGGCCGCTCGCGCCCGGTCGACGGCCTGCTGCAGCGCCTCGCCGGCCGCGACGGACAAGTCCCGCGCCGCCGCCAGGGCCTCCAGCGGGAGGCCGCTGCCGCTACGGGCGACCGCGTCAGCGAGCCGATCCACAGTGTCAAGATAGTCATGACGATGACCGGGTGTCAACTCTTCCTTCACGCCAGGTCGGCGGGCGGCATCCCGCCTGCGCCGCGCCGCGCTCCGGCAAGTAGCGTTGCAGTAGCGTCTCGGCCTGCCCTTTCCTTGTTGAGAAGGCAACTGGCGACCGCACGCCTCGCACGCCGCCGGTCCGCCTAGATCTGTCATTACGTCACCTCACGCGTCAGCACGAAATTATAATACGTGCTCGCTTGCGCCGCACGGAAATCACGCGCAGGGCCGTGGTGGCCTGCCCCTCCTGGGAGAGCAGGGGAGGCTGGGTGGCGGCGGCTCTCAGCGGACCCGATGGGAGGGAGACGCGCGTCAGCCCGTCGTCCAGGGCCGGAGTTTGTCAGGGTTGCGTACCGCCCAGATGTGCGTGATCCGGTCGCTCGTGACGGCGAAGGCGAAGACGGTCACGGTGACGCCGTCTTGCTGGGCGACCAGGCCGGGCTGGCCGTTGACCGTGTGCTCCAGGATCGTCACGTTGCCGGGTGCCCGGCCGGCGATATCGACGACATAGCGCGCGATCTGCTCGCCGCCCTCGATCGGGCGCAGCGCGGCGCTGACCAGGCCGCCGCCGTCGGCGGCAAATGTGGCGTCGGGGTCCAGCAGTCCGATGAGGGCGCCGATGTCCTTGGCGTCCCACGCTGCCTTGAAGTCCCTGACGAGGCCAGCCTGCCGGGCTGCCGGGGTCGCGGGAGCGTGCGACGCGCGGATGCGGCGGCGGGCTGAGGAGGCCAGCTGGCGGCATGCCGCCGGGGTGCGGCCGGCGATCTCGGCTACTTCGGCGAAGGAGTAGCCGAAGACGTCGTGCAGGATGAGCGCGACGCGCTCGGCCGGGGTCATCGAATCGAGCACGACCAGGAACGCCATGCTGACCGACTCATCCAGGGTGACCCGGTCGGCTGGGTCGGCGGCGGTGCCGCCCGGCTGCCCGCTGACCCATTCCGCGGGTCCGGGCAGCGGCTCGGGGATCCATTCGCCCACGTAGCGCTCCCGCCGGGCTCGGGCCGAGCCCAGCAGGTCCAGGCAGATGCGGCTGGCGACCGTGGTCAGCCAGCCGCCGGGGGATGCGATGGCGTCCTGCTGCTGCCGGGACATGGCGTACCAGCGGGCGTAGGTCTCTTGCACGGCATCTTCGGCCTCGGCCAGCGAGCCCAGCAGCCGGTAGGCGAGGTTGATCAGCTGCCGCCGCTCGCTCATGACCGCGTCCAGGCTGGGATCGGGCCGGCCGTGTCCTGGCCCGGATGGGGTGCTCATGGTGCCGCCCTCCCTGGTCGGATCTGCCCTTATCAGTTCGACGAGACAGCGCACCGGATTGTGAGGCTGGCAGAACCCCACCCCGGGCGCTGCACCGTCCTGCTGCTCCGCGAAGCCATCAGATTCTGAAACCACCAGGAGAAATCATGCCCCGCATCTCGGCCGACGCGGGCAGCTACTCCGCGGCCGGGGGGGGAGGTGAATGGCGCGCTGCGCGCCGCATCCACCCGCGTCGTGATCGGGTCGGAGCGCAATCCGGCCAGGCGTGCGAGCCGGACGCCTTCGCCGCCACCCTGCGCCAGGTCCTCGTAGGCTGACAGCTGCTACCGGCTCGGTCCCGAACGGGCGTACGTCACAGCCTCGCCCCATGTCTTCGCGCCAGACCAGATCGGCGTGATCGAGGAGGCCAGCTGTAACGCGTGCTGCTACTGGCCCGTTCCGGGGTAAATGATATTCAGGATACGCCTGATCCGGGCAGGAACCACGACAAGTACCTGGCGTACCCCGATTACCCGGCGTACCCCCGATCGCGACGAGTCCGGCGGAGCCGAATCCGACGGTACGGCCGGAACCTGGTCGTGATCGACCGGCGGTACCCGTCGTCCAAGACCTGTTCGGCGTGCGGGCACCGGCTTCAGGGCGGGGAGTAGTCAAGATAAGTGGTTTAGCCCGGCATGTTGGAGGTACTCGATGATGGCGGCCCACGGGTGGGATGAGGATCAGCGGTGAACGCTGGCCGGGCCGCCACGATTACCCGCAGTGCTTGACTTAGTTAGCACTGCTTGGTATAGTTAGCACAACGTATTCGGAGCTACTGAATTCGGATCCCACGAGGGAGTACATATATGACCAGCACCACCGAGCGCTACCGCTCCGCGGCGAGCCAGTCGGCCAGCACGGTCGAGAAGATCGCTGACTTCTGGACGCAGGGCTCGCGAAAGCTGACTGACCACATGCCTGCGGGCCTGCCGCAGGTCGACCTGGTCCCGGTCGTCGAGCGCTACTTCGAGTTCGTGCAGCGGACGGTCGACATCAGCCGTGACCTCACCATCAAGTGGGCGGAGTCGGCGGGCATGCTGTCCGGCGCCGTCCGCGAGCAGGCCGAGTCCGTCGGCGGTCTGGTCCGCGAGCAGGCCGGGTCGGCCCGCGACTTCGTGCACGAGCAGGCCGGCAAGGCCGAGAAGGCCGCCCGCGACCAGGCCGAGCAGGCCGAGGAGGCTGAGAAGGAGCTGGCCCGCGAGGCTCGCAGGGCCGAGCGCGAGCAGGCCAGGCGCGCCCATGACAAGGCCCGCGAGCGCTACGAAGGCCTGACCAAGGCCGAGCTGAGCGACCAGCTGGGTCAGCGTGACCTGCCCAAGACCGGCAACGTCGACGAGCTCGTCGAGCGCCTGGTCGAGGCAGACAGCAAGTAATCACGCTGCCCGCCCCACCACGCTGACACGCCGGTACCCGGCAGCATCTGCCGGGTACCGGCGTCATCGCGCTGTGGTCGTCGTTCGCTGCCCTCAGCTCGGTCTTCGACCAGGATCAGTCGGTGGCCGAGTGGATCAGCCGCAGACGCTAAGTTCCCGTCTGAGGCTCACCGGCTAGGCTCGTACCTGATGGCGAACCGGCTAGGAAGGGAACCTGTGACGCAGAGCACGCCGCATGGCGGAACGACGAGCGGCAGGAGCGGGCTGCCGTCTTTCGATCCCGGCGTGCCGAACCCGGCGCGGATGTGGAACTACTGGCTGGGCGGCAAGGACAATTTCGCCGCCGACCGGGAGGCGGCAGAGCGGGTGCTGCGGGTAATGCCGTCGATGCCGCTGATCGCCCGGGCCGCCCGGCTGTTCCTGATCGACGCGGTGCACCAACTGGCGGACGGTTACGGCATCCGGCAGTTTCTTGATATCGGGACCGGGCTGCCGACGACCGACAACACGCACCACGTCGCGCAGCGGGTGGCGCCGGAGTCGCGGATCGTCTACGCGGACCACGACCCGGTGGTGCTCAGTCACGCCCAGGCTCTGTTGACCAGCAGCCCCGAAGGCAAGACCGACTACATCCAGGCGGACCTGCGGGATACCGACACGATCCTGGCGGCCGCGGCCCGGACGCTCGACTTTTCCCGGCCGGTCGCCGTGCTGCTGATCGCGATCCTGCACTTCATTCCCGACCAGGCGGATCCGTACGAGATCGTGGCGCGGCTGATGGACGCCGTGCCGTCCGGCAGCTACCTGGTGATGGCGCACGCGGCCAGCGACATCGCGCCCGAGGCGTCCGTGGAGATGGCACGGCTTTATAACGGGATGTCGTCGGTGCCCATCACACCGCGCAGCCGCGAGCAGGTGGCCCGGTTCTTCGACGGCCTGGACATGGCGCCTCCCGGCCTGGTGCCGATAAGCCAGTGGGGCCTGACAGGCCAAATCGATGCCACCGCGGGCGCCCTGATGGGCTACTGCGGGATGGGCCGCAAGCGCTGAGCGACCGTCCCACCCTGAGCGGAGCTGGGCGGGCAGTTCAATCCGCGCACCGACGCATCCAAGTGCGATCCTGAGCTCCCCATCCGTGCGGGCCAGCCGCCGGGGTGGGTGTATCACGCGTGATACAATGCTCGACATGACCGAAGTCACCATTCGCGAACTGCGGAATCACGGCGGCGAGGTAGTCGATCGAGTTGCCCAGGGAGAGCAGATAACCATCACCCGAGACGGCCACCCGGTAGCTGAACTCCGGCCGGTCAGTCGGCAGCCGCTGACGGCCGAGGCGCTGCTCGCCCGGTGGCATCGGCTGCCACCGGTGGATTATCGCGCCATGCGGACCGAGATCGACGAGGTAATGGACCCAGCCCTATGACGGATTCCGGTGAGCGCGCCGCCCGGGGAATCCTGGACACATCCACGGTCATTGCCATGCGGGACATCACCGATCCCTCAGCGCTGCCGGCAGAACCGCTCATCACCACCGTTACGCTCGCCGAGCTTTCGGCCGGTCCACTGGTGGCACGTGATGAGCGGGTACGTGCCGCCAGGCAAGCGCACCTGCAGGAGGCGGAGGCGGACTTCGACCCCCTGCCCTTTGACCGGGTGTCAGCACGTGCTTTCGGCCAGGTAGCCGCCTCACTGCGGCAAGCCGGCAGGAAGACCACTGCGCGCGCCTACGACGCGCTGATCGCGGCGACTGCGCTAGCTCATCAGCTGCCCGTCTATACCTGCAACCCCGCAGACTTCCAGGGCATCGACGGCCTGCAGGTCGTGCCCGTCCAGCTGCCGCAGCAGGCATCAACCTGACGAGCAGGGCACGGTGGGCACCGGCTGATCATCGGGTCGCCGATGGGCGCGTAGACCTCGTGGTCTGATCTCGGTCCTCGTGATGAGGTGGCGTCTGACGCCTGACTGGGAGCCAGTGACCTGACAGGATTGTGGATCATGGCCGGTCCATCAGTTATCGTCCTGCCTCAGTGGCAGGGTTCGGTGCGCCCGCTGGCTAGGCAGCTGGTGAGCGGTGCGGCGAGGCTGGCTGCCCTGGCGCGGGGCATGGGAGCTCGGGTGCTTGAGCCGGGCGGATTCGGTGCCGGCCGGTCGCCACTTCGCGACGGGGTCGACTCCTATGACGTGCTTCTGGCCGCGCACGCTCGTGCGACACAGGTTCTGCCGGACGGCCCACTGCTGGCCATTGGCGGGGACTGCGGCGCGGATCTGAGCCTAGCTGCCCGGACGTTGCGAGACTACGAAGGTGAGCTGGCCATCGTGTGGATTGACGCCCACGCTGACTTCAACACCCCCGCGAGCTCTCCCTCAGGAGCGTTCCACGGCATGGTGCTTCGCTCCCTGACCGGCGTCGGCCCCGACGGGCTCACCGCACCCGTGGCTGCCCTTCCCTCGTCGCTGGTCCTGGCAGGTACGCGGTCCATCGATGCGGCCGAGCTGCACCAGCTCACTGCGGTCGGCGTCGAGCCACTCGGCATGCGCGCGCTGGCCGAGCCCGTGTCCGTCGCTGACCAGCTGAAGCGAACCGGGTGCTCGGCCGTGCATATCCACCTGGATCTCGACGTCCTTGATCCGGCCGTCTTCCCGTACACCACATACTCCGAGCCCGGCGGCGCGACGATCGACCAGGTTCTCGGGCTGCTGGAGACCATCGATGACGCACTGCCCGTTGCCTCAGCTTTCGTCGGCGAGCATCTCGGAGGCGATGAATCAGACACCGCGGCCGTGGCCCAGCTGCTGGAACAGCTTCTCAGCAGCATCGGGCGGCGCCAGGCCTCAGCGGCCTGATAAGCGCGGGAGAACGTTCGGGTTCAGCGTGGCGGACGGGTCGAGTGCGGAGCGAATCCTCGCGAACAGCGCACGCTCCGTGTCGGTGCGCGCCAGCGGAAGCCATCGTGCTTTCAGGGCGCCGATGCCGTGCTCGGCGGAGATGGAACCCCCGAGGGAAGCGACCAGGGAGAACACCGCGTTCTCGTGGCGGCCGTCCGCGGGTGCCGCGGGGACGATGTTCACGTGCACGTTCCCGTCGGCGACGTGACCGAAGGTAATGACTTCAGCTCCCTGGTCTACGTCGGTGATCACGGCCGCCGCCTCGGATGCGAGCCGCACCCACTGCGCGGCGGGCACCGAGACGTCGAGCTTGATCGGGACGCCGAGGAACCCGGCCGCCTCCGGGTGACGTTCCCGGTAGGACCAGAGCCGGGCGCGGTCCGCGGCCGACTCCCCGACGGCGGCCTGCCGGTCATCGATGACGTCCGCCAGGTCGTCAAGCGCGCCGGGTCCGGACGCCTCGAGCAGGAGATACGCCGGCGCCGGTACCGGCAACGGCGGAACGAGCCCGGCGTGCGCCACGAGAATGTCCAGGCCGGTCCTGGTGAAGAACTCGGCCGATACCAGACCCGGCACCTCCCTGACCGCCTGACGGGCCAGCACGTGCAGCTCTTCGAGGCCGCTGAGCCCGGCCAGCGCGGTCACCGTGTCTCGCAGACGGGGAACGAGCCGGAGCCTGGCCTGGGTGACGACGGCCAGGGTGCCCTCGGACCCGGCGAGCAGGGACGGGTAGTCGTAGCCGGTGTTGTCCTTGACCAGCCCGGCCAGGTGCGACACGACAGTGCCGTCCGCGAGGACGGCTTCGATACCGCGCAACTGCGCGCGCATCGGCCCGAAGCGCAGGACTCGCAGCCCGCCGGCGTTGGTCGCCACCGCTCCGCCGACGGTGGCGCTGCCCCGGCTGGCGATGAGGATCCCGAGATCCAGGCCCGGGTCGGCGTCCGCCACCTGCTGAAGGGTGACCCCGGCACCGGCTGTGACTTGAGCTGCGTCCTGATCGACCGGTCCCATCTGGTTCAGCCGGGTCAGGCTCAGCACGACCTCACCATGCATGGGCACGCCGCCGCCGACCAGGCCGGTGTTCCCCCCTTGCGGGACGACGGGCACGTCGGCGTCCGTGCACAGGGCCAGCACGGCCGCGACCTCGGCCGTATCACCAGGCCGAACGACGGCAGGCGTATGGCCCTGGAACCGGCCCGTCCAGTCCACGGCGAAACCGGCCGTCGCGTCACCGGTCAGGACATGCGGCTTGCCCACGATGCCGGCCAGCGACCGGAGCAGCGAACTCGGCAGCGTCATCATCTGCTCAGTTTCATTGGCCCGCCGGTTCCGGACAAGGTGACCGGCTGACGCCGCACATCTGCAACCATCGGTTGCATTTCATCCTCTTGATGTGCAACCATTGGTTGCAGATAAACGAAGGGAGCAGATCCTGATGCCAGGTCTCGTGATCGAGCGGGAGATCCTGATCGAGGCCCCGGTGGAGGTGGTATGGCGCGCCATCACCGAGCCCGATCAGATAAGCCAGTGGTTCGCCGACCGGGTAGAGCTCGTGGTCGAACCGGGTGCTCATGGCTATATGGAGTTCGGGGACCAGGGCGGCCCGGTCGTCGTGGAGGTCGTCGATCCGCCGGTTCGCTTCTCGTTCCGTTGGAACCATCCCCGCGGGGAGGAACCCGTGGCCGGCAACTCGATGCTCGTCGAATTCACGCTGACGCCCGAAGGTGACGAACGGACCCGCCTTCGCGTGGTCGAAAGCGGCCACGAGCTGCTGGGCTGGCCCGACGCGGAGAAGCTGCGCTATGCCGACGAGCACCAGGGCGGCTGGGGCGAGTTCCTGGACCGCCTGGCCACACTGCTCGCGAAACGCTAACTCCGATGCCGGCGGGGATGCCAGCGGAGATACCAGCGCAGCCCGATGACGAGCTGTGGTCGGCCATCGCCGAACCGTCCCGCCGCCAGGTCCTCGACCTCCTGGTCAGCAACGGCGAGGTCAGCGCCAGCTGGCTGGCCGAACGGGTGCCGTTCTCCCGCCAGGCTGTCTCCAAGCATCTGGTCGTGCTCGAACGGTCCGGGCTGATCAGCCGGCGCAAGCAGGGCCGGGAAGTCCTCTATCGGGTAGAAGCCGGCCGCCTCGACCAGGCCGCCCGGGCCATGGCTGAGCTCGCCGCCCAGTGGGACCGGCGGCTCAGCATGATCAAACGGCTCGCCGAAACCGCACACGCGGAAAACAAGAGGAGACCGTCATGACGAATGAATCAGCAAACCCCGACCGCCCAGCCGCCGCCAGCGCACCGGGCCTGCCCGCGGCCGTTGACCGCGCCACCTTCCAGGCCGAACTAGGCAAGCTCCGCGTCCGGGAGAAAGCGCACACCCGTGAAGGCGACGCGATCGCCGCGGCCCGCCGGCGCCTGCCCATGGTCGAGGTGGATGCCACGACCCCGCTTATCGGCCCGGACGGCCCGGTCGCGCTGCTGGAGGCGTTCGAGGGCCGCCGGCAGCTGATCGCCTACTACTTCATGTGGTACGACGGGCATCTGGCGGCCGAGCAATGCGAAGGCTGCACGTGGTGCGCCACCCAGGTCGCCGAGCTGTCCTACCTGCATTCCCGCGACATCACCTACGCGGTCTTCTGCCAGGGCCCCTACCCGGAGAGCGCCCGCTACCGCGACTTCATGGGCTGGGACATGCCCTGGTACTCCGCCCAGGCCTCCATCAGCACCTTGCTGTCGCCGCCCCGCCGGCCCGGCATGATGCACCTGATCTGCTACCTGCGTGACGGCGACCGCGTCTTCGAGACCTACTGGACCACCCTGCGCGGCGTCGAGCAGATGGACAACAGTTACGCGCTCATGGACCTCACCGCGTACGGGCGCCAGGAGTCGTGGGAGGACTCACCTCCCGGCTGGCCGCAAGAATGCACCAACACGCGGACTAGCGGCGGCCCGCCCGTCTGGCCGCCGGTACCAGAGTGGCCGGCCGGACGCCCCATCCCCCAGTGGCCGCGACTCGAAGCCGGGCACTCCGATGACCTCACCGCCGGGCCCTGATCAGAAGCTACAGTTCGCCAAGGGACCGCTCCATGACGTAGAAGGACAGCACCGGTTTAATCGTGGCGCTTGGTCCGGTCCCGGCCGGGAGACCGCTAGCACGCACATGTCGTCGAGCTGGGGTTCGGTGCTGAGGGACGCGATCAATTCGTCGCAAAGGCTGCCGAGCGGCGCGCCGGGCTGCCATGCCTGCAATCGTTCGGCGACACGGGTTATGCCTTCTTCGAGATCCTCGCCGCGCCGCTCGATCAGCCCGTCGGTGTACATGAGCAGGATGTCGCCGACATCGAAACCCGTCTGGCCCTGGGTGTACGGCGGAAAGTCCTGGTCGCCCGGGAGGCACAGGGCTGGCCCCTCGGCGGGCGGGGGGATCTCTACTGTCCCGGTCTTGGCGCGGCGGATCAGGATCGGCGGGTGGCCCGCGGTGGCGTAGGTGACCAGGGACACGTCGGGCTCGATGATCGCTGCCGCCACGGTGGCGAACTTCCCGCTGGTCGCCCAGTCGGTGACACGCGCCAGTTCTTCAAGGATGCTGGCGGGCTGGTAGCCGGCGATGGCCAGGGTGCGCCCGGCGTTGCGCAGCTGTGTCATGTCCTCGGCCGCGGTCAGGCCGTGTCCGACCACGTCGCCGACAGACAGGTAAGTGCGCTGGCCCGGCAGGGCCATCGCGTCGTACCAGTCCCCGCCGATCTGCTGGGTCGTTCCGGCCTGGCGGTAGCCGGCCCCGATCTCCAGGCCGGGAATCACCGCGGCCGCCGCTGGCATAATCGCACGCTGCAGGACCGCGGCGATCGCCTGCTCATCGGCGTAGACGCTGGCACGGACCAGGGCCTGCGCGACGATGTCGGCGACGGCGGCGACGAAGGCGAGCTGCCCCGACTCGAACCGCTGGGGATGCCTCCACATCAGGCCGATCGCGCCGACGGGTGCCGTGCCTGCCCATAGCGGCCAGGTCAGCCAGCTCGATCCGTGCGGGAGGATCGCCGAGGTATCCGGGCCCGGGTACCGCTGTTCATACTCGGCGGGCGTCCGGATGATCACCGGGCTGCCGGTCCGTGCGGCATCGGTCTCGGACGTAGGGACGTCCATCGGCAGGTCCGAGAACTGTTCGCGGACCTCCCCGGCGTAGCCGGCCGTGGTGATCCATACCAGCCGCCGGCCGTCCTGGCTGATGACGCCGAGGCACAGCGCGTCGGCGCCGCCGGCGGCCGCGCAGAGGCAATCGGCCACCACCTCGCCGACCGCCTCGGGGGTCAGCGCCGCGGCGAGCAGCCTGGTGAGGTCGGCCAGTGTCTCGACCCGTGCGTGCTCGCGCCGCTCGGCCTGGCGGAGCCGGGCCCGCTCCAGGGCGCGGCTCGTCGTCTCGGCCATGGTCCGCAGATACTCGCGTTCCGCGGCGGTCACCTCACGCGGCCCGGCCCACCATACGCCGAGATAGCCAAGGGCGCCGACCTCGGTGAGCAACGGAAGCGCGGCCACGGACCCGATCCCCGCGTC
>JBAUAY010000799.1:0-1981 GCA_049676235.1 Streptosporangiaceae bacterium | reverse complement strand
GACCTGGGCGACGCCGGGGACGGCGGCCAGCCGGTCGCGGAACGGCGCCAGGGCGGCGGCGGGCAGCGGCGCGCTCCCGTCGGATTGCAGGTAGACGTCGGTGGGCTGGGTGGTGCCGGCCGGGAAGCCCTTGAGCAGCACGTTGCCGTAGACCGCGGACTGGGTGGTCGCGGTGGACCCGGAGCTGAGGTCGAAGGTGGGGTGGAAGCCGAGCGCGGCGATGGCCAGGATGACCAGCAGCCCACCGCTGGCTGCCGCGAACCGGCCGGGGTGGCGGCCCAGCGCCCGCCCAGCGGCGGCGAAGCGGGCGCCGGACGGCTCGGTCTTCCATGCCTTGGACGGCCAGAACACCCGGGTGCCGAGCAGGGTGACCACGGCGGGGATCAAGGTCAGGCCGGCCGCCAGGGTGGTGGCCACGGCGATCGCCAGCGCCGGGCCCAGGGATCGGAACAGACTCAGGCTGGACAGGGTCAGGGCCAGGAAGGCGATGATGACCGCGCCGGCCGCGGTGGCGATCGCCGGGCCGACCCGGCCGATCGCGCTGACCATCGCCGTCTTGGGCTCCTGCCCGGCCCGGAGCCGCTCCCGGAAGCGGAACAGCAGGAACAAGATGTAGTCGGTGCCGACGCCGAACAGCACCACGATCAGCAGGGAGCTGACCGTGCTGTCAATGTTCAGGCCGAAGGCCTTGCTCACCGTCCCGATCAGCCCGGTGGCGATCTCGGAGACCGCCCCGATGGTGATCACCGGCAGCAGCGCGATGATCGGGCTGCGGAAGATCACCAGCAGCAGCCCGAGGATCAGACCGATGGTGGCGACCGCGACGATCGTGTTCGCGGTGCCGCCGGCCTGCTGCTGGTCGACGAACTGGGCGGCGCTGCCGGTGACGCCCGCCTGCAGCCCGGTGCCCGATACGACGGCGGCCAGGTCGGCGCGCAGCGTCTTGACCGCGTCGACCTGGGTGCCGGTCAGGTTGCCAGCCGAATCGGGCATCTGCACGGCGATCGTCTGGATCAGCCGGTTGGCCGAGGGCGGCCCGGCCTCGATAGCGCTGACGGCGGGGATGTGCCGGGCGGCCAGCGACGCGGCGGCCGAGGCCACCTCCGCGGAGTCGGCCGCGGTCAGCGGGTGCCCGTCGGCCCGCTCGAACACGATGATCGCGGCCGGCGCGGCGGCGGCCGGGAACGCCTTCTGCTGCAGGTTCTGGGCCTGCACCGACTGGTAGTGGCTGGGCAGGAACGAGGCCTCGTTGCTGGTGGTGGCCAGCTTGGGCGCGAAGCCGATGATCGCCACCGCGGCGATGACCCAGGCGGCGATCACCCGCCACGGATGGCCCACCACCAGGCGGCCTAGTCGCGTGAACATCCCGTCACTCCCTTCCGGGGCGCAGCCGATCCGGCCAGCCGTGGGTAACCCCTCGTGTTTTTACTTGTCGAACGGTAAGTGACTTCCTTGCCGCCCGTCAAGCTGTGCTGTAGTGTTCGTCCCGTGGTTCCCGCCGCGAGCCGCCGGCCAGGACAGGAGGTGCGCCATGACGACCGGACATGTGACCCGCGGGGAGACCCGGGAGGAGACCCGGGCCCGGATCCTGGCAACAGCCCTGGAGCTGATCGCCGCGAACGGCTTCGCCGGCACGTCCACCCGCGAGATCTCCGAGCGGCTCGGGTTCACCAAGGCCGCCCTGTACTACCACTTCCGCACCAAGGACGACCTTCTCGCCGCGCTCGTCGCCCCGGCGATCGAGGAACTGGCCGCCCTGGCCGCCGGCATGAGCCCGCGCCCGGCGGCCGCACCGCGGCGATCGGTCCTGGCCGCCTACGCTGACCTCGTGATCAGCCACGAGGACCTGATCCGGATGCTGTCCCAAGACCCCTCGGTCGCAAACCGGCCCCCGCTCACCGCGACTGCCCCGCTCTATGACCGGCTGACCCAGCTGCTGTCAGGGGTCGAGGCCCCGGGCGCCGCCGAGCGGGCCAGGGTC
>JBAUAY010000798.1:0-5575 GCA_049676235.1 Streptosporangiaceae bacterium | reverse complement strand
CGTCAGCGGAGCCCAAGCCGCCAAGCGGGACGGCCGGGCCGGCAACGGCGCCCACGCCCGGCGCGCCGGAAGCGCACCCGAGGGCCAATCCGGGCCGATCCCAGCCGGGCTCGCTCCGCGCCGTCCGCAGCGGCTGCAGTACTCGGCCCCGTCCGTCGACGGCGGAACGCACGTGGAGACCAGCCAGGGACCGGCCGGGAACGACGACTTCGCCCGCGTCGGTCGCAACGATCCCTGCCCTTGCGGTTCTGGCCGCAAGTTCAAGCGCTGTCATGGCGACCCCCGGATGCGCCCGGACGCATAGCGGCAGCGTTCCTTAGCTTGGTTTCTGGCTCGGTTCGGTAGCTCGGTTTCCTGGTCGTTGCCGTTTCGCCGACCACTCGCTTTACGTGTCACAATATGCTTGTTAATTTGTTCGCTTAACACGCATTGGCCTGCAATTCCCGCGCGAACACTGAAGCGGTTTAAAGATCGTGGATATTTCGGGCTCCGGGGAAGAGCCGGTGCATCATAAGCCCCAGGATCTTCCCCGGAGCCCGGATCCTCCCCGCAAAATCAGCGTCCACGGTGCATTGAGAGAAAGCGGCGTGGCCGATGAGGTTATTGCGGCCGGTGGGCGCAGCGAGTATCAGCGAGCGCGGGTCTTGCGGACGCGGCGGTCCCGCTGGCCTCCCGCGTGCGGCGGGCTTAGCCGGTCTCGAGTTCGGTGCAGAGCCATCGCGCTGGGCGGGCCGGCAAGCCAGGCCTGGGCTGACGCGCGGGCAGGTGCTCGAAGCGCATGGCCAGCGCCCGGGACCGCGTCCCGAAGGCGACGACGACCGTCATCTCCACGACCGAAGCCGCGGGTTGTGACGTCACGACGCGCCTGATTCTGGGGCATTGGTCCGAGGCGAGTACCTGGATGAGGTCACCGATCTGGGCCCGGACGCGATCCGTCGTCCAGCCGACGGTCTGCCTCAGCGGCCGAGCGCCTGCCAGTATCTCCACGATCACCTGGGCGAATTTCCTGGGCAACGCGGTGGCCTGCCCCGCAGTGCCCTGGCCCGGTGCCCGTGATGGCGCGGTCGGCCGGGGTGGTCCGGCGAGGGCTGGCGCCTGGTGACTGACGTGCGGCTTGGTCAGGGCGGCCGCGCGCGCCACCGGGCACGCGGCGCCGTGGGTCTCGCAGTCGTATGGCGGCCAGCCTGCGGGAACCGTGATGAGCCGCAATTCGGAGGAAGCGGGCGACTCGGGGGGAGTGCGCTGGCTGGGGGCGGCTGACGGGTCGGGCGTGAGGCTCGTCGACGGCATGTTAGGTCTTCCAGGTCCGGAGAATGCGAACGGCCGCGAACGCTCTTGGCGACGCGTTCGCATCAGGCTCCGGCTGGATTCGTTTGTACCTCAGGCCACCGACATTTTGCCGTCCTGCCTGGTTACGGAGCCTTCACGGACTAGACGAGCGACGTTCCCCGGTTAGACGAATAAGCGTTTAAAATTGTTATTGTGATTAATGGTGCGGAATTCCGGGGTGTCATCACGGACTGGGGCGGGGTGTTGACGACTCCGATCCTGACCACGGTTCGGGCCTGGATCCAGGCCGACGGCATCGACTGGACCAGCTACCGGACCGTGATGCGGGCCTGGGTCTCCGACGCCTACGACCCCAACGGCAGCCGGAACCCGATTCACGCGCTGGAACGCGGCGAGTGCTCGGGCGCCGAGTTCGAGCAGATCCTCGCCGCCCAGCTGTTCCGTGTCGATGGCGGGGCCGTCGCCGCCGATGGGCTGCTGCAGCGCATGTTCGCGGCCAGCGCGCGGGTCCCCGCCATGTACGACCTGATCCGGGCGCTGCGCGGCGCCGGCCTGCGGACCGCGCTGCTCTCCAACTCCTGGGGGTGCGATGAGTACCCGCGCGCGGACTTCCCTGGCCTGTTCGACACGGTGGTGATCTCCGGTGAGTGCGGGATGCGCAAGCCGGAGGAAGGCATCTTCCTGCATACGGCGAAGGTCCTGGGCCTGGAACCGCGGGAGTGCGTCTTCGTCGACGACATCGAGGCGAACGTGGCCGCGGCCGTCGCGTGCGGCATGACCGGCGTACATCACACCGAGACGGAGAAGACGGTGGCGGCGCTGCAGGACCTGTTCGGCGTCGGGCTCGACGGCCAGGGCTGACCCCGGACAGGTAAACCCTCGGACTGGCAACACGATGCGATAACCGCAGGGCGTGGCGACAACGACCGGACTAGCCTGTGGGGCGTGGCGGACTATCCGCATCCGTCCAGCCAGGGCCGGTCGGCGAATATGAAAGCCAACCGGCGGACGGACACCAAGCCAGAACTGGCGTTGCGGCACGCCCTGCACCGGCTTGGCTACCGCTACAGAAAGGACTACCGGCTCGACCTGGACAGCGGTCGGCGGGTCCGGCCGGACATCGTCTTCACCGCCCGGAAGGTAGCCGTCTTCGTGGACGGATGCTTCTGGCACGCCTGCCCGGAGCACGGGTCCAAGCCGAGGGCGAACGAGTGGTACTGGGGCCCGAAGCTGATCAAGAACGTCGAGCGTGACCGGGTGAACGACGCGGCGCTGATCCTGGCCGGCTGGGCCGTGGTCCGACTCTGGGAGCACGTGCCGCTCGACGAGGCTGTCACCACCGTGGTCACCGCCCTCATCGCGACCGGCCTGGTCGGCCCACCCGGGCCGGCGGGCCCCGCCGACACGCCCGGCGCCACCCGGCCTAAGCGCCAGCCCGGGCCAGACCAGCCTCCGGTAGACGACTCGCATAGCTGACGCCCGGTCGGCTGTGGCAGACTCTGGGGCACCATGCGCGTGTTCCTGCCTTCGACGCTTCCTGCGCTGGCCCAGGCTCTGCGGGCCGGCCAGGTCGGCCCCGGCCCGGTGCCCGGGTTCGCCGTCACGCCCTCGCTGCGCGAGGCGTACGCGAGCGGTGACGAGGAGGAGCTTGAGTACACGGCGCTGACCGAGGCGGCGCGCGCCTCGCTGCGGCTGCTCGCGGCCGATCCGGCCGCCCCACCCCGCCGGGTGGTGCTGGCCGCCGAGATCCCGGCCGATCAGGTAAAGCTGGACGCTCGGGACAAAGAGCCCGGCCGGGTGCTGATCGCCGAGGCCGTCCCCATAAAGCGCCTGGCCTCGGCGCACGTGGACGACGTGGAGGCCGGTGCCGACGTGCGTGCCGCGGCCGACGCGCTGCCCGCCGCCGACGTCGGCGACGAGGACGCCATGTTCGCCGTGGACGGGGCCGAAGGCCACGAGCTCGGCTGGTATGCCACCCAGGAACTGCCCTACCTGCCCGGATGACTAGCGGGGACTGACCTGGCTTGCGGGCCATGCGACGATACAGGTATCCACAACACTCGACGAACGCCAGGAGCGATCGTGATGGACGCCGTCTCCAGGACTCCTATGCCGGTTAACGAGCCGGTCAGGCAGTATCAGCCAGGCAGCCACGAGCGGGCCGTGCTGGAGAGCAAGATCAAGGAACTCGCCGGCCAGCGGGCCGAACTGACCATGACCATCGACGGCCAGCAGCAGATGGCCGCGGGCGAGGAGATCGACGTGGTCCAGCCGCACAACAAGACACACGTGCTCGGCCAGCTGGGCAACGCGACGAACGTGGACGTGGCCGCCGCGATATACGCGGCCAAGCAGGCGGCGCCCGGTTGGCGGGCGCTCGACTTCGAAGATCGGGCCGCGATCTTCCTCAAGGCGGCGGAACTGCTCGCTGGGCCGTGGCGCGCCACCGTGAACGCCGCCACCATGCTGGGGCAGTCCAAGTCGCCGTTCCAGGCGGAGATCGACGCGGCCTGTGAGCTGATCGACTTCTGGCGCTACAACGTGCACTTCGCCCGGCGGGTGCTGAGCGAGCAGCCGGAGTCGGCGCCCGGCACTTGGAACCGGATGGAGTACCGCCCGCTCGAGGGTTTCGTGCTGGCCATCACGCCGTTCAACTTCACCTCGATCGCGGGCAACCTGCCGACCGCACCCGCGCTGCTCGGCAACGTGGTGGTGTGGAAGCCGTCGCCGACCCAGCAGCTCTCGGCGCACTACCTGATGCGCCTGCTCGAGGCGGCCGGGCTGCCGCCCGGGGTGATCAACCTGGTCACCGGGGACGGGCAGGCGGTGTCCCAGGTCGCGCTGACGCACCCCGACCTGGCCGGCATCCACTTCACCGGCTCCACCGCCACCTTCCAGCATCTGTGGCGCACCGTCGGCGAGAACATCGTGCGGTACCGGAACTACCCGCGGCTGGTGGGCGAGACGGGCGGCAAGGACTTCGTGATCGTCCACCCGTCGGCGGACGTGGGCAGCGTGGCCGCCACGCTGATCCGCGGCGCGTTCGAGTACCAGGGGCAGAAATGCTCCGCGGCCTCCCGCGCTTACCTGCCCCAATCGATCTGGAGCCGCATCCGCGACGATTTCATCGCCCAGGTGGAGTCGCTGACGATGGGGGACGTGACCGCCGACCTGTCGCTGTTCATGGGCGCGGTCATCGACGCCCGGGCCTTCGCCAAGCACGCCGCGGCGCTCGAGCGGGCCAGGAACTCAGCGTCGATAAGCGTGCTGGCCGGCGGCCGAGCCGACGACGCCGAGGGGTTCTTCGTGCGGCCTACGGTGCTCGAGGGCTCCGATCCAGCCGACGAGATCTTCACCACTGAGTACTTCGGCCCGATCCTGGCGGTGCACGTCTATCCGGACGCCGACCCGTCGGCTTACGCCGAGATGCTCGCCCAGACCGCGGACGTCACGCCCTACGCGCTGACCGGCGCGATCCTGGCCACCGACCGCGCGGCGATCGCCCAGGCCACGAGCCAGCTTAGGTACTCGGCGGGCAACTTTTACATCAACGACAAGCCCACCGGCGCGGTGGTTGGCCAGCAGCCGTTCGGCGGTGCGCGCGCGAGCGGCACGGACGACAAGGCCGGCTCGGTCTTCAACCTGATCAGGTGGGTGTCGGCCCGCGCCATCAAGGAACTCTTCGTCCCCCCGTCCGACTACCGCTACCCTCACATGGGTTGACGGCAACCCAGTTGCGGCGCAGGTCACAGAGGGGTGCGGCTGGCTTCGGGAGCCAAACTAGGGGAGCCTATGGCCCTCTCGTGCCGCTCGCATCCCCGAAGGAACTGGCGGATCTGGGGGAAGACGGCGACCAGCCCTTCATGGAACGGATCCACGGCACGCGATACTACGGATAGATGACTTCCCGCTGTCCCTTCGTGCTGTGCATAGTCCAGAGCAGGCCGGCGAGATGTTGGGGGTCGACCGTAGGCATTTCCCAGACCGGGTCGCCCGCGGCTTCGGCCTTCTCCATCTCGGCGTGGAAGGCACTGTTCTTGATGGCTGCACCGATGTAGAGCATGCCGACGTAGACGCCTTTCTCGGCTACCTCGGCGTGCAGGGCTTGCAGGTAGTTGCGCTGCGCGGCTTGTGCAGGACTGGGGCCGCTCATGTTCGGCAGGCCGTGCACGGTGCTGCCGCCCTGCGCGGTCAGGATGGCGCCGTCTTCCTGCTCGAGCATGTGCGGTAGGAACTCCTGCACGAGGGCCAACATCGTGTAGAAGATCAGCGGCATGAAGTTCTG
>JBAUAY010000797.1:0-1654 GCA_049676235.1 Streptosporangiaceae bacterium | reverse complement strand
CCAGTGAGCAGCGACCAGTGAACGAGGAGCTGCTCAGCCGGATGGCCGAGACCCTGTTCTGTACCGGCCGTTACATGGAGCGGGCGGATGACACGTCGCGGCTCGTCGACGTCTACGTGCACCGGCTGCTCGGCGATGCGGCGTCGGGATCCGGCGCGGACTGCGGTCCGCTGTTCGGCATCCTCGGGGTCGAGCCAGGTCCGGACGCCGAACTCGACGTCGGGGCCGCGTTGTTCCGCCTGGCCTACGACGCCAAGAGCCCGAGCGCCATCGCCGGCGCGGTGCTCGCGGCCCGGGCCGGCGCCCGCGGCATCCGCGAGGTGATCTCGAGCGAGATGTGGGAGTGCCTGAACGTGGCCGGTCACGGGCTGACCGGCCAGCGGCGCGCCGCGGACCGGCTGGGGCCGCACGTCTTCCTCCGGTTCATCAGGGAACGCGCGGCGCTGTTCTTCGGCCTAGCCGACTCGACCATGAGCCACGATGACACCTGGCGCTTCTTGGTGCTCGGCCGGTCGCTGGAACGGGCCGACATGACGGCCCGGCTGCTGCTCGCGCGCATGCCGGGGCCGCCGGAGGAGAGCGGGCCGCTGCTGCTGCACGCCTGCGGCGCGTACGAGTCGTTCATCCGCACGCACGGCTGGGTCGCGGAGCCCGCCGTGGTCGCCGAGTTCCTGCTGCGCGACCGGCTGTTCCCGCGGTCGGTGCTGTACTCTCTGGTGGCCGCGGAGGACTGCCTGGTCGCCCTGAACCCAGGCCCGGTCCGGATGGGCATGGACGACCCGGCCAGGCGCCCGGTTGGCCAGCTGCGGACCAGGCTGGAGTACGCCCACACCGAGCAGCTCACCGAACAGCTTCCCGAGCTACTCGGTCAGCTGCAGCAGGCCTGCGTTGAGGCGTGCGAGGCGATCACCGGGCGGTACTTCCAGTACGAGGCGCAGGTCGCCTGGGAACGGGACGGGTGAGCGTGGGCTGGCGGCTGCGGGTGGTGCACACCACTCAGGTCAGCTACACCGCGCCGGTCCGGGCCTCGTTCAACGAGATCCGGATGACCCCGCTGACGCTGCCCACGCAGGTCACCCTAGAGAGCCGGGTCTCCGCAGGCCCGGGGGTTCCCGTCTGGACCTACCGCGACTACTGGGGAACGTTCGTCAGCGTGGTCGATATCAGTGAGCCGCACGAGAGCCTCGCCGTCCGGGCCCAGGCCACGGTCGAGACCGGCCAGGCGCTCGGCGACCCGCCCCCGATGCTGCCGTGGCCGCAGCTGCGGGCGCAGGCGGGTTCGGGCCAGCTGCTCGAGTTCCTGCTCACCACCCCGCTGACCACGGTGACGCCGGCCGTCGCGGCCACCGTCCTGGACGCCGTGCACGACGCGGATCCGGCGCGGGCGGCGGAGGAGATCGCCGCGCGCGTGCGGTCGCAGGTCAGGTACATGCCCGGTGCCACCGGGGTGCGGACCAACGCCCAGCAGGCCTGGGATCAGGGCCAGGGCGTGTGCCAGGACATCGCGCACGTCACGGTGGCGCTGCTGCGCGCGGCCGGCCTGCCCGCCAGGTACGTCTCCGGGTACCTGCACGCCGACCCGGCGGCCGAGCCCGGGCAGACCGCGGTGGGCGAGAGCCACGCCTGGGTGGAGTACTGGGCCGGCTCCTGGCGG
>JBAUAY010000796.1:0-2148 GCA_049676235.1 Streptosporangiaceae bacterium | reverse complement strand
GCTCGCCGCCGCGCTGGCCGGGCTGCTGGCCGGGTCCCGGCGGCCGGGGCTGCTCACCTGCTGCGCCCTGTCGGCGCTCGGCGGCGTGGCGGCAGTCGCGGGCGGGTGCTGGTCACTGGTCTACGGCAACACCGGCGTGGTGACTCCCGGCGGCGTGACGCAGACGATCACCGGCGGGCCGCTGCAGTTGCAGATGACCAGCCTGGCGGGCGTGTTCGTGGCGCTGCTCGGCATCGTCGCGGTGGCGATCGCCTGGTACGCCCCCAGGTACCACCAGCCGGGCCGGGGCACCGCGGTCTACCTGGCCGCCTTTAATCTGGCCCTGCTCGCCTGCCTGACTGTCCTGGCGGCGGGTGGCATGGTCACGTTCCTCGTCGCCTGGGAGACCATGAGCCTGGCCTGCTACCTGCTCATCCTGCGCCACCCGCGCAGCGACGCCTCGGCCCGCGGCGCATTCTGGTTCCTCGCCCTGTCCGAGATCGGCTTCCTGCTAGTCGTCGCCGCCTTCGTGATCCTCTCCACCAAGACGCACGCCACCTCCCTGGACGCGATCGCGGCCAGGGCGCACCTGATCAGCGGCGGCTGGCGGGCGGCCGCCTTCCTGTTCGCCCTGGCCGGGTTCGGGTTCAAGGCCGGGCTCGTCCCGCTGCACGTCTGGCTGCCCGAGGCGCACCCGGTCGCGCCCGCGGACGGGTCCGCGTTCCTGTCCGGCGTCGTGGTCAAGCTCGGCGTCTACGGCATCGCCTTGTTCGCGTTCCGGCTCGATCCGGTCGGCGGGGCCTGGCCCGGCCTGGTCACCATGGGCGCCGGGGCGGTCACCTCGGCCATCGGCATCCTGTACGCGCTGCGGGAACGCGACATCAAGCGGTTCCTGGCCTACTCCACGATCGAGAACACCGGGATCATCGTGACCGCGCTGGGCGCGGCCATGATCTTCCACGCCTACCGCCAGCCCGCGCTGTACGCCTTCCTGCTCATCGCCGGGCTGTACCACGTGGCCAACCATGGCTGTTACAAGACGCTGCTGTTCCTGGAGGCCGGGGTGGCCGAGCACGCGGCCGGGACCAGGGACATGGACCGGCTCGGCGGCCTCGTACACCGGCTGCCGCGCAGCACGGTGGTCACCTTCGTCGGCACGCTGGGGATCGCCGCGCTGCCGCCGCTGAACGGGTTCGTCAGCGAATGGCTGATCTTCCAGGGGCTGTTCCAGGGCTTCCGCACCGGCAGCCACCTGATCGCCATCCTCATCGTGCTCGCCGCCGCCACGCTCGGCCTCACCGGCGGCCTGGCCATCTACGCGTTCGTCCGCGGCTTCGGCATCCCGTACCTGGGCATGCCGAGAACCAGGCAGGCCGCGGATGCCCGGGAAGAAGGCCAGCCGCTCGGCGGCCCGGCGCTGCTCGCCGTCGCGTGCGTGGCGCTGGCAGTCGGCGCCCCGGTCGTGCTCGCGGCGCTGTCCCGGACCGCGCGGACGGTCACCGGGGTCGGCCTCGGCCCGCTGCTGCTGCCCGGCAAGCTCACCGTCATCCCGGCGCATGCGGATTTCTCCGCGTTCTCCCCGACCTACCTGGCCGTGTTCCTCGTCGCCGCGTGCGCCGTGCCCGCACTGATCTACCTGGCCGGGCGACCGCGCGCAGCGAGCGTGTCCGTGCCGGTCTGGGACGGCGGCATGGTCCGATTCCGGCCACGGATGCAGTACTCGGCCATGACGTTCTCCGCGCCCACCCGGGTCACCTTCGACGCGCTGTACCGGCCCGCCGTTTCTGTCCGCCGGGCCTCTGACGACGACCCGGCGGGACGATCTGGACCGGTGCACTACGAGGCACAGGTGACGCCCGTGTTCGAGCGGTACCTCTACCGGCCGGTGATCCGTGCGGTCGAGTGGCTGGCCGACGCGATCCGCCCGCTGCAGTCCGGCGACGTGAACCTTTACCTGCTCTACGTGTTCGCGATGATCCTGCTGGCCTACCTGGTCGGCGCGCTCTAGGGAGGCGCGACGGTGACGGCACCGCCTGGCCCGGTCACCTGGCTCATCCTGGTCTACCGGCTGCCCGCCCATTCCGGGCTGATGGCGGTGATCCGGCGGAAGGCGACCGCGCTGGGCGCGGTGTATCCGGCGAATGCCATCGCGGCCCTGCCGGCCTCCGC
>JBAUAY010000795.1:0-2528 GCA_049676235.1 Streptosporangiaceae bacterium | reverse complement strand
CCGTCATCCCGGTCGACGGCGGGATCTGGGCCGCCAGCTGACCGGCGGCCCAGCCAACCGGCGGCCCAGCCAACCGGCGGCCCGGCTGACCAGCGCTTAGGGCGCGACGGACTTCGCCACCGCCGCCAGCGACGGCCACTCCGGTGACTCCTGCACGCAGCGGGCGAACAGCCAGAGCAGCACGCGGCCCGGGTCAAGGCCGAGCAGGCCAGCCATCCGCCGGGCCAGGCCGTGCGGGTCGGACCGCAGCCGTTCGTCGCAGTTGAGCATGTGCTGGAGCGGATCGTAGGCAGGGTCGCCGACGTGAGGCTTGGGGTCGATGGCCAGCCACGGCTCCCGCGCGGCGGCGAGCACGTTGCCGGCGTGCAGGTCGGTGCAGAGCAGGACCTGGCCGGTCGCGGTGGCCGGAAGCTCGCGGAATAGCGCGATGCCCGCCCGGGCCAGGCCGGGGTCCAGGCGCAACTGGCCGGCTGCGGCGCGTTGCTCGAAGCTGTCCGCCCACTGCCGGCACATCAGCTGCAGGGACCGGAAGGGGTGCTCGCGGCCGGGCTCGATCCAGAGCCGGCGTAGCAGCGCGGCGACCACCAAGTCCTGTTCGGGTTCGGGCCGGCCAGATAGCGGCGTACCGGGCAGGCACCGCTCGATGAGCAGGGCGGTAGCGTCGCCGAAGTCGTGCGCCGCCCGCAGCCGGACGGTGCCGTTTCCGGCCCAGGCCCGCAGCCCGTCGGCCTCATGGGCCGCATCCTGGTGCGGCCAGGCGATCTTGAGCACCAGCCCGGCGCCCGACTCGTCGCGGGCCGGTGCGACCCAGGCGGTCTGGCCGCCGGGCTGAAACGGCTCGCCGACCGTGAGCGACCACATCGGGACCACCTGGCCCAGGGCCGCGGGCAGCGCGGTCACCAGCCAGCCATGCCGTCCCTCGGCCTCGGCCGCAGCCACCAGGTTCCCAGGCAGGATCAGCCGTCCCACCCTGCTCGTCCTCCCCGTTCGGCTCCAGCCGCACGACTCCTGCCCGCCTTGCCCTCGCCCAGGCCACCGCTTCCCGTCCCGCTAACCTCATCCGTACCTTGCCGGATCGCGTGTCCGCGGTGGATCGGGGTTGTGCGGTGGATCGGGGGTACTACCGTGTACCGGATCAACCGCAGAACCCGGATCAACCACGATCTTTTAAGCGCGGCGCGCACCACGGCGCTCACTGGTGTTTAGCGTGCGCACAGGTCACTCTGGCTCGGGGGGCGAGCTGCAGGATGCCGGAGCTCAGGGCTCGGGGGTCAGCCAGAGGACGCCCAGCGGGGGCAGGGTGATCGTGGCCGAGGCCGGCTTGCCGTGCCAGGGTTCGGGCACCGCCTCGATGCTGCCCAGGTTGCCGACGCCGCTGCCACCGTAGATCACCGCGTCGGTGTTGAGGACCTCCTGCCAGCGGCCCGCCCGGGGCAGGCCCACCTTGTACTCCAGGTGCGGCAGCGCGGAGAAGTTGGCGATGCAGGCGATCACGCCGGGCTCGGCCTGATCGGCCGCCCCGACGGCAGCCCCGTCAGCGGCTGGGTCCTGCGGATCGGACATCCGCAGGAAGGACAGCGTGTTGCCCAGGGCGTCGTTGGCGTCGATCCAGCTGAACCCCTCCGGTGAGGTGTCGAGCTTCCACAGCGCGGGGGTCCGCCGGTAGATCGCGTTCAGGTCGCGGGACAGCCGCTGCACGCCCTGGTGGACGTCGAAGTCGAGCACCCACCAGTCGAGCCCGTTGTCCGCGGACCACTCACTCCCCTGCCCGAACTCCCCTCCCATGAAGAGAAGCTGCTTGCCGGGGTGCGCCCACATGTACGCCAGCAGCGAGCGCAGCCCGGCGAACCGGCGCCATTCGTCGCCGGGCATCTTGCCGAGCAGCGAGCCCTTTCCGTGCACCATCTCGTCGTGTGACAGCGGCAGGATGAAGTTCTCCGAGAACGCGTAGATCAGCGAGAACGTGATCTCGTTGTGGTGGTACTGACGGTAGATGGGGTCCTGGCTAAAGTAGGAGAGCGTGTCGTGCATCCAGCCCATGTTCCACTTGAAGCCGAACCCGAGCCCGCCCAGGTACACCGGCCGGGAAACCCCGGGCCACGCGGTCGACTCCTCGGCGATCACCGTGATGCCGGGGATGCGCTTGTAACAGGTGGCGTTGACCTCTTGCAGGAACGAGATGGCGTCCAGGTTCTCTCGGCCGCCGTACTGGTTGGGCACCCACTCGCCGTCCTTGCGCGAGTAGTCCAGGTACAACATGGAGGCCACCGCGTCGACCCGCAGGCCGTCGACGTGGAATTCCTCCAGCCAGTAGACCGCGTTGGCGACCAGGAAGTTGCGCACCTCGGTCCGGCCGAAGTTGAAGACGAGCGTGCCCCAGTCGGGCTGCTCGCCAAGACGCGGGTCGGAATGCTCGTACAGCGGGGTGCCGTCGAACCGGGCCAGCGCCCACTCGTCCCGCGGGAAGTGCCCGGGCACCCAGTCGAGGATCACGCCGATGCCGGCCTGGTGCAGCGCGTCGACCAGGT
>JBAUAY010000794.1:0-23287 GCA_049676235.1 Streptosporangiaceae bacterium | reverse complement strand
ACGCTGGCCCCGGCCGAGGCCGCGACGCTGCTGACCGCGGCATGGTCGCCGGAGCCGTCGTCGACCACGATCACCCACGGCGCGTCCGCTAGCCCGGCCAGGCAGCGGGCCAGTTCGGCGGGCCGGTCGCGGACCGGGATGACCACCGTCACGTCTGGCTTCCCTGCTGGCGCGGGGTCGTCCAGCACGGGGTGGGCGATCCCGGTATCGAGGAGGCGGCGCGCCAGCGCGCGGGCCTTCGGATTATCGGGCACTGGCATGCCCGACCACCAGGCAGCGACATACCGGGCCCCCGGCTGGCTCAGCCGCAGCACCCGGGTGGGGTAACCGCCCGTGATGACCGTCCCGTCCGCCAGCGTGCGCGACCCCGGATCGGGACGCAGGCGGAGTCCCGCCGGGGCCAGTTCGTCGCCCGGTCCCTGTCCTGCTAGGGCCACCGCGCCGTCTGGCCCCGGTGGGCCGGTTCCCTTCGGCACCCGCCAAGACTATTACGGGCCTAACATGGCCGCATGGCTGCATCGCCGCAGGTCGTACCCGCGCCGGGGATGGACGGCCCGGGAAGGACCGCGTTCGAGCTGGCCAGGGACGCGGGAAAGGATCGTGCGCGCCGCTACGGGGAACAACGCTAGGTTGTAGCAGTCCATACTTTGCTGGTCACGGCGGCCAAACCGGGAAGGCTGAGACTAGGATCCGATGGACCGGTCCAGGCTTGAGGCATTCAGCGACGGCGTCTTCGCGGTGGCGATCACGCTGCTCGCGCTCAACCTCACCGTGGCCGGGCCCGGGCCCCATAACCGTAACCCCCCGCTGCTGGATCAGCTCGACGGGCGCTGGCCGGCCTTCCTGGCCTACCTGATCAGCTTCTTCATGATCGGCATCGTCTGGGTCAACCACCACGTGCTGGTCAAGTCGATCACCGCGGTGGACCGGACGCTGCTCTTCCTCAACCTGGTGCTGCTCCTGTTCGTCGTGCTGATCCCGTTCGCCACCGCCACGGAGGCGGACTACTTCCCGGCCAACAGCTGGGACGCGCGGCTCGCGATGACGCTGTACGCCGGAGTGTTCCTCGGCATGTCGGTCGGCTTCGCCGTGATCTTCGAATGGACGCTGCACGGCCAGCGCGTGGCCCGGCCGCTACCGTCCGAGAAGCACTGGGCGGCGCGGGCCCGGTTCGTCGGCGGCGGGCTGGTCTACGTGTGCGCCATCGTGGTCGCGCTGTTCAGCGCCGTCGCGGCGTTCGTACTGATCGCGCTGGTCGCCGTGTACTACATCGTGGAGCGCACCCCGGCTGCTCCAGGCGACGCGGACTCGGGCGAGGAGCACCCGGTCTCCTGAAATCATGGCAGGTCAGACCGCCAGGTGAATAGTTGCCATTAAGCAAGTGTTTGCCGGTAGAGTAGGTTAACGTGCGGCAAAGCGTTGACTCAGGACATGTGAACGGTTCATCCGGCGGGTTCCGACCGAACGACGGGCGGCCTGACCGGTATAAGTGGATTGCGCTGTCCAACACCACGCTGAGCATGACGATGGCGACGATCGACGCCTCGATCGTGATCATCGCGATGCCGGCTATCTTCCGCGGCATCGGCCTGAACCCGCTCACCCCGGGCAACGTCACCTACCTGCTCTGGATGATCATCGGGTACCTGCTGGTCCAGTCGGTGTTCGTGGTGACGCTGGGGCGTCTGGGCGACATGTTCGGCCGGGTGAAGATCTACAACCTGGGCTTCGTCGTGTTCACGCTGGCCTCGATCCTGCTGTCCCTTGACCCGCTCACCGGCACCGACGGGGCCATGTGGCTGATCGGCTGGCGGTTCGTGCAGGCCTTCGGCGGCGCGATGCTGATGGCGAACTCAGCCGCGATCCTGACCGACGCGTTCCCGGCGAACAAGCGCGGCATGGCGCTGGGCATCAACCAGATCGCGGGCATCTCCGGGCAGTTCGTCGGGCTGCTGCTCGGCGGCCTGCTGGCCGCGGTGGACTGGCGCCTGGTGTTCTGGGTGAACGTGCCGATCGGGCTGTTCGGCACCGTGTGGGCGTACAAGAGCCTGCGGGAGATCGCCACCACCAAGCGGGCGAAGATCGACTGGATCGGAAACGTCTTGTTCGCGGTGGGCCTCGGCTCGCTGCTGATCGCCATCACCTACGGGATCCGGCCCTACGGCGGGCGCCCGACCGGGTGGACCAACCCCTGGGTCATCGGCGGCCTGGTCGGCGGCATCGTGATGCTGATCGTGTTCTGCGTCTTCGAGACGAAGATCGCCGAGCCGATGTTCCAGATGGGCCTGTTCAAGATCAGGGCGTTCGCGGCAGGCAACGCGGCCAGCCTGCTCGGCTCGATCGCGCGCGGCGGGCTACAGTTCATGCTGGTCATCTGGCTGGCGGGCATCTGGCTGCCGCTGCACGGCTACGACTTCGTGGTCACCCCGCTGTGGGCCGGGATCTACATGCTGCCGCTCACCGCGGGCTTCCTGATCGCCGGGCCGATCTCGGGCACCTTGTCCGACCGGTACGGGCCGCGGCTGTTCGCCACCTCCGGCCTGCTGCTGGCCGCGCTCTGTTTCGTCGGGCTGATGCTGCTCCCGGTGGACTTCTCCTACTGGGTATTCGCGCTGCTGATCTTCGGCAACGGCGTGGGTTCCGGCCTGTTCGCCTCCCCCAATACCTCCGCGATCATGAGCGCCGTGCCCGCCAGGCACCGCGGCTCGGCCTCCGGTATGCGGTCCACCTTCCAGAACTCCGGCATGGCCCTGTCCATCGGCATCTTCTTCTCGCTGATGATCGCCGGGCTGGCTTCGATGCTGCCCAAGACGCTCTTCAGCGGGCTGACCGCGCAGGGCGTGCCGGCGTCGGTGGCCACGCAGGTCAGCCACCTGCCGCCGGTCAGCACCATGTTCGCCGCGCTGCTCGGCTATAACCCGGTACAGAACCTGCTGGCGCCCTACGGCGTGCTGTCCAAGCTGCCCGCGCATAACGTCGCGGTGCTGACCGGCAGGCAGTTCTTCCCGCACCTGATCTCGGCGCCGTTCCACCACGGCCTGGTCATCGTCTTCACCGCCGCCGCGATCATGTCGGTCACCGGCGCGCTGGTTTCGCTGCTACGCGGCAAGCAGTTCTACTACGACGACAAGGCACCGTCCGGCCCCAGTTCCAAGACCATAGTCCCGAACGGAATCGGCTCTTCCTCCCCCGTCGGCGACTCGCCCGCCGGGGCGGACCGCTCCTCCGGCGGGCCCGCCGATTCCCCGGTCGGCTCCCCCGGCGTAGCCAGGCGTGATACTGCTCCTGCGCCCCGGAGCCGCGGCGCGTAGACTATTGGGCGTGCCCCGTTATGAGTACCGCTGCCGCGCCTGCGGCGACACGTTCGAGCTGAACCGCCCGATGACCGAGTCCTCGGCGCCGTGCGCCTGCCCGCAGGGCCACGACGACACGGTGAAGCTCCTGTCGACGGTCTCAGTGGGTGGCCTCGCCGCTGGCCGATCGACTGGTCCTTCCGGCGCCGGCGGCGGGGGCTGCTGCGGCGGGGCCTGCGGCTGCGGTTAGCCGTTAATTCCGCCGGGTTCCCGGCGTGCGTCAGATGAGACAGCGAAGCTGTCTCGCGTGGCACAGCGCTGCGGCGCCTCGCCTGATTCGCTTATCCCGAAGGATAAGCGCACGTACGGAGGCGAGAGCGATGGCCGTGACCCTGGCTGTACCGGCGGAAGTAATGGGTGGGCGACGCAGCCTGGGTGACGATCGACTCGATGCCGATCATGAGGCGCCAGATCGGGGGCCCGCCCAGAACGTCGTCGCGGAGATGGCCGGGCTGCTGCGCGACACGCGGGGCAGCATGGTCCTGGGCGGAAGCGTTCTGTGCGCGCTCACGATCGGCATCGCCCTCGAGGCCGCGTTCTCGCCCTCCGTACTGCGTCACGGGCTGGCCGGCGTGGTGTGCGTCAGCCTGCTCGGCGGCGTGATCCTGTGCTGGCTCCGGGCAGTCGCGCTGCTGCTGCTGGCCAGCCGACCGGTACTCGATCAGCTCAACGACCATCGCTGGCGGACGGGCGCGCCGCTCGATCCCCGGGTGTGGTGGCTGAGCATGCCGTCCGTCGAGGACAGCGAGGCGGCCTGGAACTGGACCCGGGTGAACCTGATGCTTGGCGCGGCCCGCCTCCGCCGGGAGCGGCTCCACCGGGCCGATACCTGGACGCTCATCACCGTCGCGTGCTTCCTGGCCTGGACCGTGGCGATCCTTCTCGGGGCGTGAGGCCCAGCCTCCTGTCCCCGCCTCCCGGCTCTTTCCGGCCCGTTGAGCAACGTTCCCTTGGGCTTACCGGGCCGGGAGACGCGCGTTACCTCGGAGTTTGTCAACCGCCTCCGGATGGCTCATCGTAGAACCAGTGTCGGCTATGACCCGCTCGCCGGCATCTGAGCTCTCCAACGGTGGTATGAACCTGCACAGTACCGGACCTGCCCAGGATTTCTGGGCTCTGCTCACCGACGACGAGCGGGGCGTCCTATCGGCTCTCGGCCGGATCACCGTCTTCCCGCCCGGCGCGGTGCTGTGCGTCGAGGGCGAACCGGTCACCCACGTGTTCGTCCTGGTGGACGGCTGGGTCAAGATCCAGTCCGTCACCAGCGACGGCCACGAGCTCGTACTCGCGCTGCGTGGCGAGGGCGATGTGATCGGGGAACTCGCGGGTGAGACCACCGGGTACCGAACGGCCAGCGTGCAGGCCATCGGCACGGTCCGGGCGCTCATTGTGGGGTTCGAGAAGTTCAGCTCCTTTCTCGACTCCCATCTGGGAGCCGGCCACGCCTACCGGCGCATGTTCGCGCAACGCTGGAACGACGCGGAGTCGCTGCTGCGCAGCCGTTCGGTGACCAACGGGGCCCAGCGGCTGGCCAGGCTCCTGCTCGACCTGGCGGCACGGCACGGCACCCAGACGGACCGCAAGGTCCACGTCGCGATGCCGCTGACGCAGGTGGAACTGGCCAGCATGGCTGGCATATCGCGCGCCACGGTGACGCGCGCTCTCAGTAACTGGCGGCGGCGCGGCATCATCCGCACCGGCCAGCGGGACCTCACGATCACCGACCTAGAGACCCTGCGGCGGATCGCAGCTCAGCCAACCTAGTTCTGCGCTGGGCCTGCCGTCAGCGGGTCATGACCGGCGCTCTCGGCTCGGCGTCCTCGAACGTGGCGGCGGTGCGGGCGGCCGTGTTCAGCGCCCACTGGCTGGTGGTGACCAGGCCGAGCACGAAGACGACGACGCCGCAGCCGGCCAGCAGCAGCCAATCGGCGTGGCTGGCCGCCACGAACCCGCTCCGCAGCGGGCTGCCCTGCAGATTCCCGGCCAGGATCGAGCCGGTCACGGCGATGCCGAGGCACTGGCCGATCTGACGGCTGGTCGAGGCGATACCCGAGGCCACGCCGGCCTGTGAGACTGGCATGCCGGACACCGCCGTGTACGTAATCGGTGCGTTCACCACGCCGCCGCCGATGCCGAACACGACGAACGCGACGGCCATCTGCGCCAGAGCCGAGGACGCGGTCAGCCGGGACAGCAGCACGCTGCCTACCGCCAGCCCCAGGCCGGCCACGAGCATGGGCAGCCGCGCGCCGCGGCGAGCGAGTATCCGGCTGGACACCACCGCACCGAGCGCCATCATAGTTGCCATCGGCAGCATGTGCAGGCCCGCCTGCAGCGCGGACAGGCCCCGCACCTCCTGCAGGTACAGCGTGGCCAGGAAGAGGAAACCGCCGACGGCGGCGGTGGCGCTGATCGCAGTGAGCACCGAGCCCGCGAACGGCACGCTGCGGAAGAACCTGGGGTCGAGCACCGGCTCGGCGCGGCGCGCCTCGTAGGCCACGAACACCGCGAGGGCCCCGGCCGCCGCCGCGAACAGCGCCAGGATCACTGGCGAGCGCCAGCCGAGCCCGGGTCCCTCGATGATCGCGTAGGTCAGCGACCCGAGCATGACGATGATGAGCCCCTGCCCGACCGGGTCCGGCCGGCGCGCCCGCGGCGCCCGCGATTCCGGCACGAGGCGGGCGGTCAGCGCGATGGCGGCGAGACCGACCGGGATGTTCACCCAGAACGTGCCCCGCCAGCCGACGGTATCGACGAGCACGCCGCCGACCACCGGTCCCAGTGACATGGACAGGCCGTACGCGCCGCCCCAGACGCCGATCGCCCGCGCCCGTTCGGCCTTCTCGGTGAACGTGTTGGTGATGATGGACAACGCCACCGGGTTGAGCATGGACCCGCCGATGGCCTGCAGCATGCGGAACGCGATGAGCCAACCCAGGCTGGGCGCCAGGCTGCACAGGCCGGAACCCGCGGTGAAGGTAGCCAGGCCGATCAGGAAGACGCGGCGTCGGCCGACCCGGTCGGCGGTTGCGCCGGACAGCATCAGGAAACTGGCCAGCACCAGCGCGTAGCCGTCGATGATCCATTGCAGCCCGGCGATCGAGGCGTGCAGGTCCCGCCCGATGGACGGCAGCGCGACGTTGACGATCGTGCTGTCCAGGCCGACGATGAACAGGCTGGAGCAGCAGATGACGAGCACGAGCAGGCGGCGTCGGCGGCTGAGCTCTGGCAGCGGTATCACCCGGATTGACTGGAGTGAACGCAATTGCGTCTCTACAACTAACTATTTGGGCAGAGCGCGAGACGCAAGGCCGCGCAGTTGAGACTTTCGTCACCGTAGGTGATCGAGTCTCCCGGCGAGAAGACCGACCCGGCCGGCCGGTCAGCCGAACCGGGACGCGGTCGCCTTGGCCCACTGCGTCGTGCAGACCAGGCCGAGCAGGAGCACGATGTAGCCGCAGACCGCAAGAATCCACCAGCCCGCGTGGGCGGCCTGGACGAAGCCCGCCTGCATCGACCCGCGCATGCTGGCCGCCAGGACCGATCCCACGATGGCCACGCCCAGTGACTGGCCGAGCTGGCGGCTGGATGAGTTCATACCGGAGGCCATGCCCGCCCGGGTCTTCGGCACCCCGGACATGACCCCGTTGGTGATCGGCGAGCTGACCATGCCTGCTCCGATTCCGAACATGGCGTACGTGACGATCAGGTACATGTGCTCGGTCGTGCCGCTGAGCCGCGATAGCGCGGCGCTGCTTATAGTCAGCGCGGCGCCCGCGATGACCAGGGGAATTCGCGGGCCCCGTTTGGCGACCATCCGGCCGGCCAGCGGTGCGCATAGCGCCATGACCACGGGCATCGGCAGGATCGTCAGGCCGGCCTGCAGCGCGGACAGGCCTCGCACGTCCTGCAGGTACAACGTGGAAAGGAACAGGAAGCCGGCCATCGCGGCGATCGCACAGACCGCGCTGAGGTTGGCCCCCGCGAACGGCACGCTGCGGAAGAACCGCAAGTCGATCATGGGTTCCGCGTGCCGGGGCTCATAGGCGAGCAGCACCGCGAGCGCGGCCACACTGGCGGCGAAGAACCCGAAGATCTCCGGTGAGTGCCAGCCGTGGGTCGGCCCCTCGATGATCGCGTAGGCGAGCGAGCCGAGCATGACGATGATGAGGAACTGGCCCACCGGGTCGGCGCGGCGAGACCGCGGGGCCTTGGAGTCCGGGACAAACAGCGCGGTCAGCGAGATGGCGGCCAGGCCTACCGGGATGTTTGCCCAGAAGATGCCGCGCCAGCCAACCGTTCCCACCAGGACGCCGCCCAGCACCGGACCGAGCGCCATGGACAGGCCGAACACGCCGTCCCACACGCCGATGGCACGGGCGCGCTCGGCCCGGCCGGTGAATGTGTTCGTGATGATGCCGAGCGCCGCGGGGTTGAGCATCGAGCCACCGACGCCCTGCAGGATCCGGAAGCCGATCAGCCACCCTAGGCTGGGTGCCAGGCTGCACATCCACGAACCGAGGATGAACAGCGAGAGGCCAACCTGGAAGATGGTCCGGCGCCCGATCCGGTCGGCGAGCGCGCCGGCGAACATCAGCAGCGCGGCCAGCACGATCGTGTAGGAGGCGACCGTCCACTGCAGGCCGGAGACGCCGGCGTGCAGGTCCCGGCCGATGGCAGGCAGCCCCACGTTCACGATCGTGTTGTCCAGGCCCACCATGAACAGGCTCATGCAGCAGACGGCGAGCATAAGGGCGCGGCGCCCGCGAGTGGCGACGGCGTGGTCGGCGTCCCCGCTGGTCGCGGCCTCAGGGCGTCGGCTGACGGCCGGACCTGGATAGGTGCCCGGTGCTGGATAGGTGCCCGGTGCTGGGTAGGGCATCTCTTCTGGTAGCTGATCGAGCACGCTGGGTGACCTACGATGGGTGGCCTTTGCCGGTGCCTGCATCGTGCGAACCCCTCGGTCCGTGCTCGCCCGCGGACGAGTACTGGCTACTTATGACACGTCCGGCGCGAGGCCATGGTTCGGGCTCAGCTTGGATGAACCTGACCAGATGATCGGGAGCTTGTCGATCCCGTAGATATATGCCAATGGCGACTTGGCCAGCCAACCTTGTTGACGGGTCTCGGCAAGCTGCTGGTGGTAGCGATCAGCCGAGAAGTCCGGTGCCGTGTAGTCGAACACCGGCAGGTCAAGTTCGGACACAAGGTTCATGACAGATATGACGCTACACCGAAGCAAAATGTAGTCAAGTGGTCACGCTTAGCATTTCCGCGCCGTTTCGCCCCGCATGATGTGCGTATGCAGTCTAGATTTGCTAGTTAGGCGGGCTGTTATCCAAGGTAGCAACGTGTCGAGGGGGGGAACCATGAGCCGCAGGCTCCTACAGCTGGTCATACCGGTCACTCCAGACCGGAGGATGTTCCGGATCCACGACCCGTCTGTCGACCCGGACGCACCGGGTGGTCCGCTTGCCCCGGTAGGCGCGTTGATCAGCACCAACCGCGAGCAGCTGTGGGTCGGCAGCCTGCAAGAGGACATCGATGTCCGGCTCGTCCTTGAGGAGTGGGACGAGGCCCCGCCGCCGTGCGGCGATGCCTGGGACGAAGAGGCCAAGGGCGCTATTTACCTGCGCGGGCAGCTTAGCGTCAGCATGGGCCTAGCCGGCACCGCGGTCCGCGGCCTGCGGCTCGCGGGCGGGGTCGGCGACTATTCGCTCCGCGTCTACGCCGGCAACCGTGACCAGGTGACCCGCCGTTACGCACAGCTCTTCGACCGCCACCGCAACCCGCTCAGCGATGAGTTCCAGCAGGAGAAGAAGACCCTTGAGGGCCTGGAACGCTACCTGGTCCAGCTATGGCGGGAATCCTTAGCCGCGACCGGCCACCGGTCCTCCGCTCCATACCGGCCGGATAGTTCTTACCGGTCTTACGGTCCGGCCGTCCCCGATACGGCCTGGTCCGCCGCCTGACCCGTGCCCGGCTTCGTCGGCACGCCGGCCGAGCTCTGGACCGCCGAGGGCTTGGAGGACTTGGCTGGTGAGGTCGCGCTGGCCGCCGCACTCTTATTCGTCTTGGCCGACGTGGGCGTGGAGCTTGGCGGCGGGCCGCCATTTCCGGTGGCGGTAATCGCGACATGGCCCTGGGTACCCGTGCTTGACGTAACGGACGTGCGTGCGCCGTGCGTGCGAAACGGGATCATCGCGTAGACCATCAGCGAGACCATGGCGACGAGCAGTACCGTGAACAGTGAGCCGACGATACGCGCTCGGGGCGAGCGCAGGACGGTGGCCGGTCCAGGGCGCCGGAATGCCGTCATGCAGGTGGCAAGCCCAGGGTCATCAGCCGCGAGCCGCCGCTCGATCTCGGCGAGCGCGCGCTGCTCGTCCATCGACAGCGCCATTCAGCTACCTCCCGCGTCGTGCACCGGGTGACTACCCTCTCACTATCTCTCAGGAGCCGGTCTTTATCCAATTGTTCTGGCTTTGTACTTCGCCTGTTTTTCGTGACGAGCGGTCTTCGCCACTCTGTCACCTAACGCACCTGCTCAGACGCAAGGTACGCCATCGATCCGGCAGCAGCGCAGAGACAGGTTAAATACTTACGACGAGCCAGACGTCAAGATACTTGCTATCATCGAACAGTCGTTCTAGGGTATCTGGTATGCGCTGGGACAATCTGCGGCTCGACGAGCCACTGGACACCGGAGACGGCGCGGACCTGTTCACTGCCGGCCGCCAGGACCGGGCGCTCCCGCTCATCGAGCGCGACGCGGTCACCCGCACCTTCGACACGCCTGGCTTCCGTGGCATGACCTTCTACGAGGTGCGGGCCAAGTCGGTCGTCAACCGCGTGCCCGAGGCGTCCAGGATGCCGTTCCGGTGGACCATCAACCCTTACCGCGGCTGCCAACATGCATGCACCTACTGCACCTCGGGGGAGACGCCCGTCCTGATGGCGGATGGCCGCACCAAGCCGCTGGCGGAGGTGCGTATCGGCGATGAAATCTACGGCACGGTTCGTCACGGCTTCTACCGCCGGTACGCGCTGACGACGGTGCTAGCTCACTGGTCCACGGTTAAGCCCGCCTACCGCGTCATCCTGGAGGACGGTACGCAACTGATATGCAGCGGTGATCACCGCTTCCTGACCGAGCGTGGCTGGAAGCACGTAACCGGGACCGAATGCGGTCCGTTGCAGCGCCCGCACCTGACCGTCAACAACAAACTGATGGGCGTGGGCGGGTTTGCGGAGCCGCCGAAGGAGACCGCCGCCTACCAGCGCGGCTACCTGTGCGGCGTGATCCGCGGAGACGGGACCATCGGGCACTATCCGAACCCGGATAGGCGCTATCCGGGCCGTGATTATTACGCTCACCAGTTTCGCCTGGCTCTGGCTGATCCGGAAAAGCTAGCTAGGACCGCGACCTACCTCGCCCGTGTGGGCATCGGCTGCCGGGAGTTCACCTTCGCTGAGGAATCGGCCACGCGCCGCCGGGTGACGGCGATCCGCACCGACAAGCGCGATGAGGTCTGGCCGATCGAATGGATGGTCGGCTGGCCGGACAACCCGTCCGCAGACTGGCGCAAGGGCTTCCTGGCCGGGATCTTCGATGCTGAGGGTAGCTACAGCGGAGGAATCCTGAGGATCCCTAACACCAATCCGGAGATCATCGGCTGGACAGTGTCTTCGCTGGAATCGTTCGGCTTCGATTTCGCTCTTGAGCCAAGGAACCTATCCAACGGAATCGTCTACATTCGGCTGCGCGGCGGCCTCAGGGAGGCGCTGAGGTTCTTTCATACCGTCGACCCCGCGATCACCAGGAAACGCACGATCGAGGATGTGGCGCTCAAGAGCGACGCCAAGCTTCGCGTGATGGCGATCGAGCGGCTTGGCCTAGACCTGCCGATGTACGACATCACCACAGGGACCGGCGACTTCATCGCCAACGGCGTGGTAAGCCACAACTGCTTCGCCAGGAACTCACACACCTACCTGGACCTCGACGCGGGCGCGGACTTCAATACCCGGGTGGTGGTCAAGGTGAACGCGCCCGAGCTGGTGCGCAAGAAGATGGTCTCGCCGAGTTGGGCGGGCGAGCACATCGCGATGGGCACCAACGTGGACTGCTACCAGCGAGCGGAGGGCCGCTACCAGCTGATGCCCGGCATCATCGGCGCGCTCAGGGACGCTGCCAACCCGTTCTCCATCCTGACCAAGGGCACGCTGATCCTCAGGGACACCGAGCTGCTGGCCGAGGCGGCCGATGTCACCGAGGTGGGGCTGAACGTCTCCGCCGGCTTTGTCGACAAAGACCTTTGGCGTTCAATCGAGCCGGGTACGCCCGCGCCCGGGCGGCGGCTGGAGGCGTGCGCGACGCTGAACGAGCGCGGGCTGCGCTGCGGCGTGCTCATGGGCCCGGTAGTACCGTTCCTCTCTGACTCCCCCGGCCAGCTCGACGAGGCGGTCAGGCAGATCGCCGCGGCCGGCGCCAGGCACGTCATGCCCATCGTGCTACACCTGCGCCCCGGCACCAGGGAGTGGTTCTTCAGCTGGCTGCGGGCCCAGCATCCCGGGCTGGTCGAGGCGTACCTGGAACTGTACGGCCGCGGCGCCTACGCTCCGAAGGCCTACCAGAACCGGATCACCGGCCAGGTCCGAGAGCTCGCGGAAAAGTACGGCATCGGCCGCCCCAGGCGCGGCGCCGGTCACGGCACCCTGCCCCCGCGATCCGCCACCGCCACGCGTCCCGCGGCCGTGCTCAGCCCTCAGGTTCTCAGTACTTCAGCATCACTGAAGCCCGCTGAGCTGCCCGCACCGCACAAACGTTCGCCTGCACCACCCGAGCAGCTCACCTTGCTGTGAGCAACGGCATGAAGGTGCGCCGGGCGGTGCGGTCTGAGGGGCCGGGGTTGGCGATTCGGGTTTGCTGCTCCGGCTCCGTTCACGCGACCGCCGGACCGGCCGGAAGGTAACGCCGCCCGGCGCGATGCCGGGTCAGGGGAACCGAACTGCGGAGCCGCATGATCGGGGGCGTCTCCGCCCGGCCAGGCTCCGCTCACAGGAAGCCCCGGGAAATTCAAGATATAACTTGACATCCCGTAGGGTCAAGATACATCGTTTTCCCCAAGTACATGATCAGAGTCATACGAAGACGTGAGGAGGACGACGTGGCACGCGGGACCACGGGGGCGCCCCGTCGCACGCCGGATCAGGACAAGAGGAACTCACAGGCTCCGGGGTTCGGGGACCCCGGAGCCGAACTGGATCAGGCGCGAGCAGGCGGCTTCGGCCGCCTGATCGCGTTCGTGTGCGGCCGCCGGTCGAAGTACCTGGTGGTCGTGCTCTGGATCCTGGTGGTCGCGGCCCTGGGGTCGCTGGCGGGCAAGCTCCAGGGGGCAGAGAAGAACGACGCGTCGGCGTACTTGCCGTCGTCGGCCGAGTCCACCCAGGAACTGAACGAGCAGAACCTGTTCCAGTCCAAGAACCTCAACCCCGCCCTGGTTGTGTACGTGCGCGACAGCGGAGTGACGGCGGCCGACCTGCAGAAGGCGAGGGCCGACGCGCGTTACTTCGCGTCGCTGCCGGCCGTGAACGGGCGGGTCAGCCCGCCGACGGTCTCCGCCGATCACAAGGCGATCGAGACCGTGATCGGCGCGGATCTCGGCTACAACAGTGACCTGAGCGGTTTCGTCTCCAACCTGAAGGCCACCGCGATCAACGACGACGGCGGCTTGAGCGTGTACATCGGCGGCCCGGCGGCCAGCGCGGCCGACGAAGTCAAGATATTCAAGGGGATCGACACCACGCTGCTGTACGCCACCCTGGCCGTGGTCATCGGGCTCCTGCTGCTGACCTACCGGAGCCCGGTGCTGTGGCTGCTGCCGATCCTGTCCGCGGGCGTCGCGCTGACCGTGGCCCAGGCCGTCATCTACCTGCTCACCCAGCACGCCAACCTGACCGTCAACGGGCAGAGCGAAGGAATCCTGGTCGTACTGGTGATCGGCGCGAGCACGGACTACGCGCTGCTGCTCATCGCCAGGTACCGGGAGGAACTGCGCAGGCACTCCGACCGGCACGAGGCTATGGCGGTAGCGCTGCGCCGGGCGGGCCCGGCCATCATCGCCAGCGGCCTGACCGTTGTGGCCGGCATGCTCTGCCTGCTTGCGGCCGAATCCAACGACATCTCCGGGCTCGGCCCAGTCGCCGCCATCGGGATCGCCGTGGGCCTGATCGCCATGATCACGCTGCTACCCGCGCTCCTGGTGATCTTCGGCCGGTGGGTCTTCTGGCCGGCCAGGCCGGGCTACGGCACCGCCGAGCCGACCAGCCGCGGGCTGTGGTCGCGAGTCGGGCGCGCGATCAGCCACCGTCCGCGCACGGTGTGGCTGGTGACCGCGATCCTGCTCGGCGCCGGCGCAGCCGGCCTGATCGGGTTCAGGTTCGGCACGCTGACGGTGGCCGAGTCGTTCCGCGGCACCCCGCCGTCGATCACCGCCCAGCAGGTGCTGGCCAAGTACTTTCCGGCCGGCTCCGGCGAGCCGGTGGACGTGATCTCCACCGCATCCAGCGCGGGACAGGTCAGGACCGCGCTCGCCGCTACGCCAGGCATCGCCTCGGTCACCCCGCCGGTGACCAAGGATGGTCTGTCTTTCCTGCAGGCCACGATGACGTCGCCGCCGGACAGCCCGGCCGCGTACACGCTGGTAGACACGATCCGGACCACGCTGCACGCCATCCCAGGCGCCGACGCTAAGGTGGGCGGCGGCACCGCCATCAACAAAGACGTGGAGAGCGCCGCGGCCCATGACCGGAACCTGCTCATCCCGCTGATCCTCGGCGTCGTGTTGATCATCTTGGGCCTGCTGCTGCGCGCGATCGTGGCGCCGCTCATGCTGATCGCCACCGTGGTGCTGTCCTTCGGTGCCGCTCTCGGCATTTCCTCGCTGTTCTTCAAGCACGTGTTCGGGTTCGCGGGCGCCGATACCTCGGTGCCGCTGTTCGTCTTCGTGTTCCTGGTGGCCCTGGGCATCGACTACAACATCTTCCTGATGACCCGGGTCCGCGAGGAGTCCTTCCGGTCAGGAACCCGCCGCGGCGCGATTACCGGCCTGGCCGCCACGGGCGGCGTCATCACCTCGGCGGGCCTGGTACTGGCGGGCACGTTCGCCATGCTCGCCACGCTGCCGCTGGTGGAATTCACCGAGATCGGGTTCGCGGTCGCGCTGGGCGTGCTGCTTGACACGATCGTGGTCCGGTCGGTGCTCGTGACCGCGCTGACCTTGGATATCGGGCGGCACATCTGGTGGCCGAGTGCACTGGCGAACCCGGAAGCGGGTGCAGTGACAGACGGCACCTAGAATGTGGATTCGTGGCGGGTGATCAGGTGACACGGGCGGCTCAGCGGACTCGGACGGCAGCGTGCCGGGGCTGAGCCGTCAGGAGCGTTACGGTTCTGGGCGGCTGCTCGTCCGTACCGTCGCCGTCCCCGACCCCGGGGATCTTCTCGAGCACATCCCCCAGCCGGACGTGGTCGCCTGGGTGCATCACGGGGCCGGCCTGGCTGGCTGGGGCGAGGCGGTCAGGGTCACGCTGCCCGCCGGAGAGGACAGGTTCACCGCCGCGGAGAAGTGGCTCCGCTCGGTGTTCGACGCCGCCGACGTGGATGACCGGGTGCGGGTACGCGGCTCGGGGCCGGTCGCGTTCGGCACCTTCACCTTCGACGCGTCATCTGATGGATCCGTCCTGATCGTTCCCCGCGTGGTGCTCGGCAGGGACGGCCGCGGCCAGGCCTGGCTCACCAGTGCTAGCTGGGGGGACGACCCTCCCATACCCCCCGGCTCCTGGGGGGAGGACCCATCCCCCCAGACTTTCCTTGGGGGGGGACAAGCCGCCCAGACTCCCGTTGCCCCCTCGGGGTTGCGCTGGCGCGAGGGCAGCCTGGACGAGCCGCGCTGGGAGCAGGCGGTAGCCGTGGCGGTCGCCGCCATCAAGGCCGGTGGCCTGCGCAAGGTCGTGCTCGCCCGTGACGTGTTCGGCACCGCCGCCGAGCCCATCGACGCGCGGGTCCTGCTGCACAGGCTGGCCGCGCGCTATCCGGACTGCTTCACGTTCGCCTGCGACGGCATGATCGGCGCGACGCCCGAGTTGCTCGTCAGGCGGGACGGCCGGGAGGTCAGCGCGCTGGTCCTCGGCGGCACCCTGCCGCGCGGCGCGGACCCGGCGCACGACGAGGCGCTGGGTGCCGAACTGCTGGCCTCGGCCAAAAACAACGAGGAACACGCCTATGCGGTCGTCTCGATACGCGAGGCGCTCCAGCCGCTGTGCGAGACACTCGAGGTCGAGGCGCGTCCGGCGGTGCTGAAGTTCCCGAACCTGCAGCACCTCGGCACCCGGGTACGCGGCACGCTGGCCGACGGCGGGCCGCCGAAATCAGCCCTGGCCCTGGCCGCGGCCGTGCACCCGCCGGCCGCCGTCTGCGGGACTCCGGCCGGGGCCGCGCTTGACCTCATCCGCGAGCTCGAGCACATGGACCGGGAGCGCTACGCCGGTCCCGTCGGCTGGATGGACGCCGAAGGGAACGGCGAGTGGGGTATCGCGATCCGGTGTGCCCAGCTCTCCGGGCGCACCGCCCGGCTGTTCGCCGGGTGCGGCATCGTGGCAGGATCGCAGCCAGCCGCCGAGCTCGCCGAGACCCTGGTGAAGCTCCAGCCCGTGCGCGGCGCGCTCGAAGGCTGAGGCTGGTACCCACCTCCGTTCGGATCAAAAGTTCTCATCCCGAACGATCCTGGTGCGTGCCGGCCCGATAAGAGAACTCTTAATCTGCGGTCGCCTGGTCCGCGAACAGGACCTACAGTCAGTATGAGACGAGCGTCCGTCCAGGAGGGTGTCAGCAGATGAGCGGCAACACCGAAGAAGTCCTCGAGGTGCTCCGCGAGGTGTGGAGCGCTCAGGGGCAGACCGCCGACGACGTCGAGGAAGCCTGCGGTACCACGAAGTCCTGCAAGAGAATGTCCGACGTGGGCTTCGACGGCCTCGCCGAGGAGACCGATGGCGACCTGCGCGTCGCCTGGCGAACCCAACTGGCGCGCGAGGGCAAGCTGAACCCGGCGGCGGGCAGCGTGCGGGACCTGGTCCTCGGGTCTGAGTCCTAGCGGATGGAGGCCCCCGGCACTGTCGGCGAGCTGACCGAGACCCTGCGGCAGGGGGGCTACCTGGCCGACCGCGGACTGGCTACGGCGCTGTTCGTCGCGCTGTCGCTGAACCGGCCGATCCTGCTCGAGGGCGAGGTCGGGGTCGGCAAGACCGAGGTGGCCAAGGTTCTCGCGTCCGTGTTCGGCCGCAAGCTGATCCGGCTGCAGTGCTATGAGGGCATCGACACCAACCAGGCGCTGTACGAGTGGGATTACGCCCGGCAGATGCTGCACATCCGGGCCCTGTCCGAGCACCAGGTGGCCGGCCCCGACGCAGTGGATAAGCTGTTCGGCCCGAAGTTCCTGCTGGAGCGCCCGCTGCTCGAGGCGGTGCGAGCCGGTGATCAGGCCGTGCTGCTGATCGACGAGATCGACCGGGCCGACGACGAGTTCGAGGCTTTCCTGCTGGAGGTACTCTCCGACTTCCAGATCAGCATCCCGGAGATCGGCACGATCAAGGCGGAGAGCGCGCCGCTCGTGGTGCTCACTTCCAACCGGACCAGGGAGCTGCACGACGCGCTGAAACGGCGTTGCCTTTATCACTGGATCGGCTACCCGGCCGCCGAGCGCGAGGTCGAGATCGTCCTGATCAGGGAACCCGGCGTCCCCGCGGCGCTGGCCCGCAAGGTCGTCGCGGCGGTCCAGCGGCTCCGCGAGCTTGACCTGGCTAAGCCGCCGGGGGTGGCGGAAACCATCGACTGGGCCCGGACCCTCGACTTCCTCGGCGAGACGGACCTGCACGCCGGCAACGCGCAGGACACGCTCGGCGCCGTGGTCAAGGACCGGGACGACCTCGAGGTGGTCCGCGACAACCTGGAGGAGATCACCTCAGGTGCGTCCTGATCCCCCACCCGTCTTCTCCGCGTATGGGGAGCTCCCGCCCCCGGCACCCCCTGGCCCATCCCCCGTCACCGGCCTGCTCGTCCGCTTCGCCGGCGAACTGCGCGCGGCCGGGCTCGCGGTGGGCTCGGGGGACGTCCTTCTGTACTGTTCGGCGCTGAGCACGCTGGATCCCTCCGACCTGGTCGACCTGTACTGGGCCGGGCGGGCCACGCTGGTGAGCCGGCACGACGACATCGCCCGGTACGACGAAGTGTTCCGCCGGTTCTTCCTCGGCGCCGAGGACCCGGATTCGGAATTGACGCTCATGCTGCGCGCGTCGGCGCAGGCCCAGGGGGCGCTGGCGCTTCCTTCGACCGAGCCAGGTGAGGACGCGCAGGAGGAGGACGCCGTGCTCGGCTGGATGGCCTCCGATGTCGACGCGCTCAAGCACAAGTCGTTCTCGGCCTGCACCCCCGAGGAACTCGCGGCGCTGCGCCGGATCATGGCCAGGATCCGGCTGACGCCGCCGCGCCGCCGCACCAGGCGTACCGCCGCCGCCAGGTCCGGAACCCGTCCCGACCCCCGCCGGACCGTCCGGGAATCCATGCGCACGCACGGCGAGCCCGCGCGACTGTACTGGCGGCGGCGTAAGGTCCGGCTGCGGCCGCTCATCCTGATCCTCGACATCTCCGGCTCCATGGCCGATTACTCGCGCAACTTGCTGCAGTTCGCGCACTCGGCGAAGCGGTCGGCCGGGCGGGTCGAGGTTTTCTGCTTCGGCACCCGGCTGACCCGGGTCACCGGGGCGATGGAGTGCCGGAGCCCGGACGAGGCGCTGGAGCAGGCGGCGCGGGCGGCTTTCGACTGGGACGGCGGGACCCGGATCGGCGACAGCCTGGACGCCTTCGTCCGCGGCTGGGCGCGCCGGGGCGTGTGCCGGGGTGGCATCGTGGTGATCTGCTCCGACGGCCTGGACCGCGGGGATCCCGCCGTGCTGGCCGCGGCGATGGAGCGGCTGTCCTTGCTGTGCCACCGGCTGGTCTGGCTGAACCCGCACAAAGGCAACGACCCGGCCTTCCGGCCGAGCACGCTGGGGATGATGGTCGCCGCGCCGCATATCGACCTGCTGCTGTCCGGCCACGATCTGGCTAGCCTGGAGAAACTCGCTACCCTGCTGCCAGGGCTCAATTAATCAGGCAGGGGGTTCGCCGGTGAGGTGGAGCGTGGGGATCGAGGCCGAGGGCGATCGCGTGCTGACCCGGGAGCAGGTCGTCGAGCTGGCCGATGCGGTCGCCGCCAGCGGCGGTATCGCCACCGGGATCGGCACTAGCCAGTACGGCGCGCAGCTGATCGTGGAGGCCGACGGCCGTGAGGAGGCGATCCAGAAGGCGACCGAGGAATTCTGGCGAGCCGTCCGGAAGGCCGGCTTGCCGGCCGCCCCGGTGGTGCGGACCGAGGCGATCAGCGAGGACGAGGACACGCTCGGATGATCCGGCTCGGCTCACTGGCCGGATACCCGTTCGAGGGGCCTCGCCTGCTCGCGGGCTGGACACCGCCTCTGGCGACCGCGGCGGTTTACGTGATCGCGTATAAGCCAGAGCCTGACACCAAACCGGACAAGTACGCGGTCATCTACGTGGGCCATTCCGACGACCTGGCCGCGGAGCGCTTCCCGTTCCAGCACCCGCGCGCGCACTGCTGGATCAAGCGCGCTGGGTCCAAGTGGAAGGTCTACATCTGTACCTTCGAGGTGCCGGGCGGCGGCCGACCGCACCGGGAGCAGATCGCCAGGGAGCTGACCGCGATCTACCACCCACGCTGCAACGACCAGCAGTACGACCAGGCGTGGAAGGACGAGTGGATCGGCGGGACCACCTCGTCCTCCCCCAGCCTGGCCAAGGACCCGCAGGGGCCCGGGTATCCACCCGGCTAGCCGGGCGAGCGGAACCCGACCGCGTCGAGCAGGCGCGAGCGGCGCGTCCCCGAGGCCGGCCGAGCCGGTTCGGGCACCGCGGGCGGCTCGGGCTTGAAGGTGACGCCGGTCACGATGTCCTCGGCCATCCCGTACAGCAACGGCAGCGCGCCGGCGACCACGCCGCCGGTCTCGTTGATGTGCTCCACCCCGGGCCCGATGAGCTTGGCGTGGCCCACGATGGTGCGGACGATCTCGGCGCACTCTTCCAGGTTCCCGGCGATGCGAGTGAGCAGCGTGCCGACCCAGAACAGGTAAAACGCCAGGCCTGCGATCAGCAGCAGAACATCGACGACCGTGAAAACGACCAGCCCGGTCATGACTTAACCTTCCCGAGCACGCGGCCGAGGAACAGATGATGCTGCAGGCCCTCGGCGAGGACGGCCTCGACGCCGGTAGCCACCTGCGGGATCAGCACGGTATCCGCGGTGTTCGCCGCCGCCGCTTTGAGCGTGTCCCGGACGGCGACGACCCGGCGGTCGATGATCTTCACCAGGTAGATGAGCAGGCTCAACAGGGCAGCGACCGCGACCACCACGACGATGCCGAGGATGTTCGCGATCGTCCACAGGTTGTGCTCGGTCGAGGACATGGCCAGCGTGTGCATCGCTACCCTCCCAGCCTGGCGCGGCCGCGCTGCAGGCCGCCGATGATGATGGTGGCGTGCTCGATCGTGGTGCGCAGCGCGCCGAGCGGCGCGGTGTTCTTCACCGCGTCGGTCAGCGCGTCGTTGATCTTCGGCGCCTCGTTGCCGATCGACCGGGCCAGCAGCAAGATCGGCACCACGAGCGCTACCACAACGAGCACGACGATGATGCCGATGGTGTAGCCCACCACCCAGCCGGTGGTGCTCGTTCCCGCCGCTAGGACATGCGGTTCCATAGATGGCTCCCTTGCCGTCTCAGACCGTTTCGCAGAAGTCGCGGACAGGTTTCAGGTTCGCGTTGACCGACGTCAGCCGCGCGGGCACCGTGCTCGTCAGGCTCGCGACGGCCTGGACTCCCCCGGTGGTCGCGACCAGTGTCTTCCGGATCGCCCTGAGGTGGAAGATGACCCGGAGCAGGCCGACCGCGGTGATCGCGATGATCAGCGCGGCGATGATCAGCGTCGCCCAGGCGGCAGCTGGCATGACCGTTCTCCTTATCTATATCTATTCAGTGCTAGCTTCTAGGCGAGGAGCTTGGCGACGGAACCGGCGTAACGGACCGCTCCGACCGAGACCGCCTCGATCGTGGTGTCGGTGACGGCCAGCGCCTCGGGCACGCCGTTCAGTTCCCCGACGAGGGCCACCCCGCCGGAGAGGATGTCGTCGGTGGCGCCGCGGATCCGCTCCACCGCCGCCAGGACGCGGTTGAGCAGGAAGATGACCACCGGCAGCACCACGAGCAGCAGAATCGCGTTGCCTATCCACCACAGGACCATGACTGGCTCTCCTCTTGTCTTGCTCAGCTCGCGGGCTGGTACGGCATAAAGAAGCGGCGGAAGACCCGGCTCAGGGCCATCAGCGCCGCCCGCAGGCCCAGGGTGAAGCCCTTGGCCGGGCTCGCGGCGGCCGCGGCGATCTGCTCGGCGGACTCGCCGCGCTCGATCCGCTCGATCCGGTCCTGCATGTTCGCCGAGAAGTCGCGCATCAGCACGGCGGTGACGTCGGCGATCATGCCCCGGCCGTACTGGGCCGCCGCACCGGACAGTTGCAGGTCCTGGGCGACGCCGACCTTGGTACCACGGCCCGCGCGCGTCAGCGTCGCGGTCACGACCATGCTGGCCTGGCCGCGTCCCTTCTCTTCGGCACCGCTCGCGTGTACGACCACGCGCTTGGCCGCCTCGTCGCGTTCGGTGATGTCCGCGGTGCCGGCGAACTGCAGGCGGACCGGACCCATCCGGACGGCGACCTTGCCCTTGTACTTTTCGTCGCCGAGATCCTCGGTAAGTTCGGCACCCGGCAGGCACGCGGCCACCTGGGGGATGTTCTCGAAGAACTGCCAGACCTTCTCGACCGGCTCGGCGACCTCGAACTCGTTCTTGATCAGCATCGAGTCTCTCTTTTCACGTAAGCATCAGGGTCTTTCTCGAACGCCTGACGGCAGCCGGCGCAGCAGAAGTAATAGTCGGCGCCCTCGTACCGCACCGGGCGGCCGTCCGACGACACCGTCATCCCGCAGACCGGATCCTGCGCTGACCGCGCGGCAGGCCGGGTCCCCTCCGACCCAGCCTGCCGCGCGGATTCTGTGGCGGCCGGGCTGACCCTCGACACCGCCAGCGCGCCGGAGGCCCGCAGCTGGACCAGTTCGGCCAGGATGGCGACTGCGATCTCCTGATGCGTCGTGCTGCCCAGGTCCAGTCCGGCCGGCACCCGCACCCGGTCGAGCTGGTCCTTCGGCACGCCCCGGTCGGCGAGGTAGCCGAGCACGCCGACCCCGCGCCGATGCGATCCGACCAGGCCCAGGTAGGCGGGCCTGGCGGCGACCGCGCGCTCCAGGACATCCTCGTCATCATGGCCCTGGGTGGCCACGACGATCATGGAGCGCTCGTCGGCGGATGCCGACGTGAAGTCGGGGCCGCGAGTGAGGTCAGTCCGCCAGCCGAGCGCACCGGCCAGGCTGGCCAGCGTACGGGCCATCGGGGAGTCGCCGATGATCACCAGGTGCGGCGCAGGCAGTACCGGCTCGATGTAGACCTCGATCGCCCCCTCGCTCTGACAGGAGATAGGGACTACGGTGATGCCGTCCGGGACCGCCGCGCCGAACTGCTCCGGCGTACCGAGCAGCAGCAGCTTGGCCGTGCCCTCCGCCATCACCCGCTGTGCCTCGCGGATCACGACCGGCTCGGCGCAGGCGCCGCCGATCCAGCCGTGCAACTCGCCCTCGGCGGTGATGATCGCGCGCGAACCTGACTGGCTGGAAGACGGGCCCTGGCGCCAGACCACGGTCGCCAGGGCGAACGCCTCTCCGCGACGGGTCAGCTCACCCATCTCCTCCAGTACGCCCAAACCTTCCATGAGCAACTCCGTGTCAGTCGTCGGAACGAACCGGCGGCGCGCCGGAGACGTCGCGGCGATAGGTGATCGCTTCCCATACCCGGTCGGGAAGCAGCGGCATGTCGATATTGCGGACGCCTGTGCCCGAGAGCGCGTCGATGACCGCGTTGACGAAGGCCGCCGGGCCGCCGACCGCGGCGCACTCCCCGATGCCCTTGGCGCCGATCGGATGGTGCGGACACGGGGTGACGACCTCGCTGTGCAGCTCGAAGCCGGGCGTCTCCCAGGCGGTGGGCAGCAGGTAGTCCATGTAGTTCGAGCCTATGCAGTTGCCTTCGGCGTCGAAGGTGATGAACTGCATGTTGGACATCGCGTAGGCCTCGGTGAGCCCGCCCATGATCTGGCCCTCGACGATCATCGGGTTGATCCGAACGCCGCAGTCGTCCACCGCGACCATGTTCAGGACATCCCAGACCCCGGTTTCCGGGTCAACCTCGACCGTGACGATGTAGACGGCGAACGGCCAGGTCAGGTTGGGCGGATCGTAGTAGGCGGTGTTCTCCAGGCCGGGTTCCATACCGTCCGGCATATTGCTGTAGGCGGCCATCGCGCACTCCTGGATGGTCACGCCTCGGTCGGGAGCGCTGCGGATGTAGAACCGGCCGAGCTCCCACTCGATGTCCTCCTCGGACGCCTCCAGAAGATGAGCCGCCAGCTTGCGAGCCTTGGCGCGGATCTTGCGGGACACCATCGAGATGGCCGCCCCCGCCACCGGCGTGCTGCGGGAGGCGTAGGTGCCCATGCCGAACGGCGCGGTATCGGTGTCGCCTTCCTCGACGACGATGTCCTCGGCCGGGATGCCGAGCTCGTGGGCCACGATCTGGGCCCAGGTCGTCTCGTGCCCCTGGCCCTGGCCTCGCGCGCCGGTCCGGACGATGGCCTTGCCGGTCATGTGCACCTTGAGCTCGGC
>JBAUAY010000793.1:0-5138 GCA_049676235.1 Streptosporangiaceae bacterium | reverse complement strand
CCGCGTAGACCTTGCGGTAGTCGTGCCCGCCGCGGGACAGGCCGCGCAGCTCGTCGTCGGACAGGTGCTCCACCATGGCGCGCAGCCGGGGATCGCTGCCGAAGAAGTTCTCCCTGATGTACGCGCCCGACTCCACGCTGTAGGTCTGGAACTGGCCGTCCGGCGTGGTGTTCATCTTGTTGACCAGCACGCCGTCGGTGTCGGCGGCCAGCAGCGGGTCCCAGTCGCGGCCCCAGATGACCTTGATGACGTTCCAGCCCGCGCCGCGGAAGTACGCCTCGAGTTCCTGGATGATCTTTCCGTTGCCGCGCACCGGGCCGTCCAGCCGCTGCAGGTTGCAGTTGATGACGAAGGTGAGGTTGTCCAGTTCCTCGCGGGAAGCCAGCCCGATCGCGCCGAGCGCCTCGGGCTCGTCCATCTCGCCGTCGCCGAGGAACGCCCACACGTGCGAGCGTGAGGTGTCGTGGAGCTCGCGGGCCAGCAGGTACCGGTTGAACCTGGCCTGGTAGATCGAGTTCAGCGCGCCGAGCCCCATCGACACCGTGGGGAACTCCCAGAAGTCCGGCATCAGCCGCGGGTGCGGGTAGGAAGGCAACCCGCCGCCTGGGTGCGAGAGCTCCTGCCGGAACCCGTTGAGCTGGTCCTCGGTCAGCCGGCCCTCGAGGAAGGCGCGGGCGTAGATGCCGGGCGCCGCGTGTCCCTGGAAGAACACCTGATCCCCGGACTCGCCGTGATCCTTGCCGCGGAAGAAGTGGTTGAAGCCGACCTCGTACAGGCTGGCCGCGCTGGCGTAGGTGGCGATGTGCCCGCCCACGCCCATGCCTGGCCGGTTGGCACGGGAGACCATCACGGCCGCGTTCCACCTGATGTAGGCCCGGATCCGGCGCTCGACGTGCTCGTCGCCGGGGAACCACGGCTCGCGCTCCGGCGGGATCGTGTTGATGAAGTCGGTGCTGCGCAGGCCGGGCACGCCGACCTGCTGCTCGCGCGCCCGCTCGAGCAGGCGCAGCATCACGTACCTGGCGCGGGCCCGGCCTCTGGTGCGCACGACCGAATCGAACGACTCGACCCATTCGCGCGTCTCGTCCGGGTCGATGTCGGGCAACTGGGTCGGCAACCCGTCGCTGATGATGGAGAATTGCTGACGTCCGGAAGCCACGGGGTAGCCTCGCCTTCCGCAGTTAATCGGGCGGCCGGTGAGCCGCATGAACAGATCCTCGATGTGTTGTCCAGACCAATCGTCGTACGAACTGGCCGATCGCGCATCTCTACTTGACGGTAACCGGGCGCGGGGGGCATCACGCACCCGCCCGGGGCGGGAGACGCTCAGCTGGGGGCTGTTTCGCCGAGGGCGGATCTTCTGGTTACCCTACGTGATTAAAGCTGCGGTGCGTAACCGGAAAACGGAGCGGGCAGGTCAATTTATGGCGGCGGTTTTCCTGGCCGGAGCGATTGCCACTTGCGCACCGGGCCGACCCAGTGTGAACTGTCCCAACAAGAAGTGCTGACGTGTCGTCGCCGTCAGGGGGATGGACCCGCAGTTCCCGTGGGGCCGGTAATCCCTCAGGCGCGGCGGCGCGGGGAGGGATTCGAGGAGGACGTCAGTGAGCGCGACCGCGGGCCAGGCGCAAGACGAACGCAGCCAGGCCGAGCGGCTCGGTATCAAACCGGGCCAGGTGGTGCAGGAGATCGGCTATGACGATGATTGCGACGAGCAGTTGCGCGGCGCGATCACCCGGATAGACGGCGTGGAGCTAGTCGACGAGGACTACGACGACGTGGTGGACGTGGTCCTGCTGTGGTGGCGAGACGGGGACGGGGACCTCGTCGACGCGCTCGTCGACGCGCTTACCCCGCTAGCCGACGGCGGGTACATCTGGCTGCTCACGCCGAAGGCGGGCAGGTCAGGTCATGTCGAGCCGAGCGATATCGGCGAGGCCGCGCCCACGGCCGGCCTGTCGCAGACCTCGAGCGTGAGCGCGGCCCGCGACTGGTCGGGCACGCGGCTCGTCGCGCCGAAGGCGCGAAGATGAGGTCCTGACCGGGCCGCCCCAGGTGCCCGGCTGACCGGCCGTTCGCATAAGTTTTATCCCGAACGGCCCATGGTTCCACGCCTGCCGACAGGTGGCAGACTTGGTGGGTGACGGCATATTCGCGGATCCGGTGAAAGGACCAGGCATGGCGGTAGAAGTAGGCGACCAGGCGCCCGACTTTGAGCTCAACGACCAGCACGGCACGCCCGTGCGGCTGTCGAGCTTCCGCGGCGCCAAGAACGTCGTGCTGGTCTTTTACCCGCTGGCGTTCAGCGGCGTGTGCACCGGTGAGCTGTGTGCCATCCGCGACGAGTTTCCCGAAGTGAACCGGGACGACGTCGAGTTGCTCACGGTTTCGGTCGATTCCACCTTCACCCACCGGGCCTGGTCCGACGCCGAGCATTTCGAGTTCGGACTACTGTCGGACTTCTGGCCGCACGGAGAGGTGGCTAAGCAGTACGGTGTGTTCGACTCCGAGCGCGGCATCGCGACCCGGGGCACGTTCATCGTCGACAAGGATGGCGTGGTGCGCTGGAAGGTCGTTAACCCGATCCCCCAGGCGCGCGATCTCGCCGAATACTCAAAGGCGCTCGCTGCGCTCGGCTAGCGCCGGTTTCCTGATGTAAGGGGAGGCCTTGGGGGTTTATTGGGTCGGTGACCCTCATGCCCTGTTACCGCTGCGGTGTACGGCAGACGGACCCGGAACGGGGGAAGAGCCCCTGGCGCCGTGGCGTGCTTCGCGACGAGCTGGTCCTGGTCTGCCCGGGCTGCCAGGAATCGGGCGACTGGACCGCCGAACTCGAGTCGTGCGCCAGGTGCGGCAGCGTGCACCTGATCCGGCGGCTTGGCCAGGTCGAGTGCCTCGATTGCGGGCTAGTCCGCGAGCCCGAGACGGCTCTGGTCCCCGCCGGGAGGCCCGCGGCGGCCAGCCCCGACGCCGCGCTGGCCGAGGAGGTCGGACGCGCACTCGACCGCCTGCTCGGCCGGGGCTAGACGCTGATCGGCCCCTTGCCGTTTAAGCCGGATCACCTCTGGTAGCCGGAAGGTACGGCAGTGAAGATTCCGCGACAACCACAGGAGGCACAACATCATGGGCGCCAAGGTGCGGGACGTGATGACGCCGGGGCCGATTGGGGTGGGCTACCACCAGTCGATCGGCGAAGCCGCCCGTACCATGCGCGACTGGGGAGTCGGTGCTGTCCTCGTGGTCAACGACCAGTCCCTGTACGGCCTGGTTACCGACCGCGATCTCGTCGTCAGGGCGGTGGCCGAGGCCAAGGGCCCCGACGAGCCGGTTGGCCCGCTGAGCAGCGGGGACCTGATTGGCGTGGACGTAGATGCGGACGCGGCCGAGGCCGCGCGGCTGATGCGCAAGAACGCCGTGCGCAGGCTGCCCGTCATCGAGGACGGGCAGGTCGCTGGCCTGGTATCGCTGGGCGACCTGGCCTGGCAGGACGACCCAGGCTCCGCGCTTGCCGCGGTCAGCCAGGCGACCGCGAACCGCTGAGCTGACCGATGGCCGAAGAGATCGCCGTCGGCGGCATCACGGTGCCGCTTTCGCATCCGGATAAGGTGCTCTTCCCCGACGACGGGATCACCAAGAAAGACCTGGCCCGGTACTACGCCGACGTGGCCGGCCTGATGTTGCCCTGGCTGCGGGACCGGCCGATCACCATGGTCCGCTACCCCGACGGCCTGGCCGGCCAGCGATTCTTCCAGAAGAATGCGTCGTCTTACTTCCCCGGCTGGATCCGCCGCGTCGAAGTGGGGAAAGAAGGCGGCACGGTCGAGCACGTCGTCTGCGACAAGCCCGCCACCCTGGTTTACCTGGCCAATCAGGCTTGCATCGAGATCCACGCGTTCACCAGCCGCGCGGACAAGCTTGATGTGCCCGACCAGATGGTGTTCGATTTCGACCCGCCGGACGACAGCCGGTTCGCGGACGTCAGGCGCGCCGCGCTGTGGGCGCGCGATCTGCTGGCCGATGACCTCGGCCTGCCCAGCTTCGTCAGGACCAGCGGCGGCCGCGGGCTTCACGTCCACGTGCCGCTGACCCGGCGGGCCGATTTCGGCGCGGTGCGGGAGTTCGCGCGCCGCGCGGCCGACGTGCTGGCCCGCAGGCACCCGGACGTCATTACCATCGAGCAGCGCAAGGACAAGCGGGAGATGCGCATCTACGCCGACGTCATGCGTAACGCCTACGCGCAGACGGTGGCGGCCAACTACGGCGTGCGAGCCCGGGCAGGCGCGCCGGTGGCCACTCCGGTGAGCTGGACCGAGGTGGCGGATGACACGTTGCTGCCCGGCCGGTTCACGCTGGCCACCGTGCGGGCCAGGCTCGACGGCAGCGTCGATCCCTGGGCGGACTTCGATGGCTCCAGGCACGGCCTTGGCCAGGCCGAGAAGCGCCTCGCCAAACTGGACGCCCCGAGCGGCAGCCGCTAATTTCCGGGTCCCGCCCGACCCGGTCGTTTGCGACCGGCGCCTGCGGGTAGCGACAGCCGGATCAGCGCAGGAGGTGAAGCACGGTGAGGAAGATGCGCGACATCATGTCGCCCGCTCCGATATGCATGGCGCCGGGTGAATCGGTATCCGCGGCGGCCAAGGCCATGAAGCGGCACGGCATCGGCACGGTGCTTGTGCTGACCGATGGCAAGCTCAGCGGGCTGGTCACCGACCGGGACATCATGGTGCAGGTGCTCGCGGAGAACCGTGACCCGCTGACCACCCGGATCGGCGATATCTGCAGCAGCGAGCTGGCGGTGCTCGGCCCGGACGACGACGTGGAACAAGCCACCCGGCTGGTCCGCGACCGCGCGGTGCGCCGCATCCCGGTCCTGGCGGACGGAATCCCGGTCGGCGTCGTGTCCATCGGCGACCTCGCGCTTGACCAAGACGCAGCATCAGCTCTGTCCGGCGTCTCACCCGCCTCGCCGAACTCCTGACCAGGGGTTCCCGCATGGCAGAAAAGTCAGAATTGATCGTCAGGGAGCTGCTCGACCGGCACGGGCGGCTGTACGCCGAGGACGCAGGCATCCGGCTCGCTGACCGCCCAGGTCCCCTCTACCAGCTGCTCGTGCTGGCCACGCTGCTGAGCGCGCCGAT
>JBAUAY010000792.1:0-5138 GCA_049676235.1 Streptosporangiaceae bacterium | reverse complement strand
TTGGTACTCCGCGCGCAGTACGGCGGCGGCCTCGACCGCGAGGCGGGTCTTGCCCGTCCCGCCCGGGCCAGTCAGCGTCACCAGCCGGCTGGCGCGGACAGACCCGAGCACCTGTCCCAGCTCGGCGTCCCGGCCGATGAAACTGCTCAGCCGCTCCCGCAGATTGCCGGCTGCCGCCGGCACGGCCGCCCGGACCGGAGCCGGGCTGGCTGCGGCGAGCGACGGATCCTGGGCCAGTATCCGGGCCTGGAGTTCGCACAAGGCCGGCCCGGGGTCGATGCCCAGCTCGCCGGCCAGGCGGTCGCGGACTTCGGTATAGGCGCGCAGGGCGTCGGCCTGCCGTCCGGCCCGGTACAGGGCCAGGATGAGCAGCTCCCACAGCCGCTCGCGCAGCGGGTGCTGCCGGCACTGCGCCTCCAGCTCGCCGGCGAGCTCCCCGTGGCGGCCGAGCACCAGGTCCGCTCCGGCCCGGGTTTCGATCGCCACCAGGGTCAGCTCGTCCAGCTGCGTCCGCTCGGTGTCAGCGAAGCCGGCGTAGGCGAACTCGGCCAGCGGCTCGCCCCGCCGCAAGCCGAGCGCCTCGCCCAGCGCGGCAGACGCCTGCGCCATCTCGCCCGCCTCCGCCAGGCGCCGTCCCTTCGCCACCAGCTCCTCGAAGCGGACGACATCGACCTCACCGGGACCGACCGCAAGGGCATAGCCGGCTTCGGTGGTGACGATCGCGCCCGCCCCGAGGGTACGGCGCAGCTGGCCGATCTGGGCCTGCAAGGCGTTAGCCGGCTTCGCCGCCAGCCCGTCACCCCACAGCACGTCGATCAGCCGGTCGGCACTGACCGGCTCACCGCGATGCAGCGCCAGCAAAGCTAGCAGAGCCCGCTGCTTGGCGCCGCGGACAGCGAGCGCCACACCCCCGTCCGCCGCCTCGAGCTGGCCGAACAACCGCACATCCATTGCCTCCACCCTACGGCCCTCACCCGGCCGCCGCAGCGGTGAGCCGCCGGCATCAAGGTAGTAAGGAACCAGAGGCAGGGCTGGTGCGGCAAAAGCGGCCAGGCCCTCGGGCAGGTTCACCCTTGACCGGCTCTCGTATGGCCCGCGGCGCATCGACGGCGACTGGAAGCTCGTGCACCGGCACGCCGACTTCCCTCCTCCAGATCAACGAACTACCTCCGCCAGAGCGACCATGGCCCCAGCCAGAGAGGGGCGGCCACACATTCGCGGCAGTCACATGACTGCACCAGCAGTGGGGCCGTAGAACCAGCTGCGCGTCACGAACATGCCAGATCGGCCGCGCCACCACGCTGAGACAGTGCGGCGAGGTCCGAGGGCAGAGCTTGGCGCGCCTTTACCTAGAAGGCTCAATTCGGCCGTCAGAGCAGACAAGAGTAGGCGAGGTGCCTATATCGAGGAGCGACCGAGGTCCGCAAGCGCTAGCCGTTATGGGTTATGGATGCAGCGGTGAGCTGTGCGAGGTAGGCGGCGGCTCGCCGGTCGACTTCAGATACCGGGTCGGCGTAGTGCCGCAGTGTGGTCGCTCCGCCGCTGCCATGACCAAGACGCGCCGCAGTGTTACGCAGGTCAAACCGCGCCGCGAGCAGTTGACTCGCAGTGTAGTGCCGCAGCCCTTTGATATTGAGCTTGACGCTGGCCGCGGCCGCCAGGTCGCTCGCCTTATGCGTGGCCCAGTCGGGATTCCATGGCCTGGCGCCCATCGGATCATTCGAGAACACATAGGCATCATCGGGTAGCTCGAGGCCGACGGCGGCCAACTCAGCGCGGACCGCGTCGAGGTGCTCGCTGATCATCGCGCAGGTCACCGGATCGATGGCAAGGTACCGGTCCTGGTGCGTCTTGGTGTCCTTCCGGACCTGCTGGCCACCGACCACGACGTAATTGAAAGCAATATGCAGGACACCGTTGACCAGGTCGACATCACGGACCTGCAGCGCGCACAGCTCACCTCGGCGTACACCGGTGATCGCGGCCAGCCACAGGTATAGCGCCAGTACTGGGTGCGCCTTACGGCCCTCCGCGATCACCTTGGCGACGTCCTCAGGTGTGGTGGCGGGCAGCGGCCGTCGCGTGACGGCCGGTGGCTTAGCAGACTCAGCCGGGTTCCAAGCGATCCACTCCCAGCGCTTCGCCGTCGCGAAGGCACCGGACAAAATGGTGTGGATGTTCCGGATCGTCTTCGCCGTCATCGGCCTGCATACGTGCGGTTTGCATCCCGCGCGCCTGCAGTCATGATCCCGGTCGCGTAGAGCGCGGCCTGGGCGCCGGTCCGGCCCTGCATCGCCGGCCACCACCGCAGTACGACCCTGGCGGACAACCAAGAGCCTCTCGTCGGCGAGAACCCCTAGGGCATGCTGCAGCGTCGCCACTGGGACGCCCTGCAGGGTGCTCATCTCCCGGACAGAGGGAAGCGGTTCACCCGGAGGGAGCACCCCGCAGCGGATCGCATCTCCGATCGCGTTCACCACCTGCTGCCAGGCAGGCTGGCCGCTGGCCGGGTCAATGGTTAGGACAGGCACGTTCCGGTGCTCGGTAAATGGCTTACCGGTGCACGCATGGTCGCCGCAGCGCCTCAGCTGCGCGTAGAGCAAATCGAGCAGGGGCCCCCGTATCTTGCGGACCTGCAGGTGCCCGAGAGCGGGCTTGATCACCCGCTGGATGTAGTACTCGTTCGCCTTCCGGGTCGACAGGTCCCAGTCGGCAACCTCGGCGTACCTGTCCATCAGTTGCGCCACGGTGGCGTCCGTCTCAGGCTGGCGGCCAGCCGCGGCCTGCTCAAGCAGCCTGCCGAGCTCGATCTGCGCAGCCCGCTCCGTCTTGCATGTCCGCCGCAGGCGGATCTGCCGACCGGTCAACGGATCAGTCCCGGCGTAGACACTTACGCGGAACGCACCGCTGGGTAGTTGCTGAATGTAACCGCTTCTGGCCTTAGCCATGACAATACGATAACGCGGCTGGGAGTATTCGTGCCACAATCCGTGCCACGCCAACCATCTGGCCGATATGTTTGTGCTGGTGGGGCGCCAGGGGGTCGAACCCTGAACCAATGGGTTAAAAGCCCACTGCTCTGCCATTGAGCTAACGCCCCGCCGCGCCGGCTGAGCCGACGCCTTTCCAGACGAAGCGTACCGACTTCCCGGCCCGGTCGCGTGACCGAGGCTAGCGGTACGCGGAGATGCCGGTGAGCGCTTGGCCGATGGCCAGCGTGTGGATCTCCTCGGTACCCTCGTAGGTCAGCACCGCTTCCAGGTTATTCGCGTGCCTTATCGGAGGGTACTCCAGCGTCACCCCGCTGGCCCCGAGTACCGTCCGGGCCTGTCTGGCGATGTCGATGGCCGACCGGACGTTGGTCATCTTGGCGATGCTGACCTGCACCGGGCTGACCGAGCCCGCCTCCTTGAGCCGGCCGAGGTGCAACGCGAGCAACTGGGAGCGATACAGGTCCGCGGCCATCCAGCTGAGCTTGGCCTGAGTCAGCTGGAAGGACGCGATGGGCTTGCCGAACTGCTCGCGGGTCTTGGCGTAGTCGATTGCGCTCTCCAGGCAGTTCCGCGCCGCGCCGGTGACCCCCCAGGCGATGCCGAACCTGGCCTCCGTCAGGCATGACAGCGGTCCCTTGAGCCCGCTAACGTCAGGAAGCACGGCAGCGGCGGGCAAGCGAACCTCGTCCAGGTGCAGCTCGGACGTGATGGAGGCGCGCAGCGACAGCTTCTTGTGAATGTCCCGGGCGGTGAAGCCGGGCGTGCCGCGCGGGACGAGGAATCCGCGGATGCCTTCCGGGGTACCGGCCCAAACCACGGCGATATCGGCGATGCTGCCGTTGGTGATCCACATCTTGGTCCCGGAGAGCACCCAGTCCGATCCATCCGGCCGGGCGAATGTCCGCATGCCCGCCGGGTCGGAACCGTGATCGGGCTCGGTGAGGCCGAAACAGCCGATCGCCTCTCCGGCCGCCATCCGGGGCAGCCACTCGGCCTTCTGCTCCTCCGATCCGTAGCGCCAGATCGGATACATGGACAGCGAGCCCTGGACGGACGCCGCGCTGCGCAGGCCCGAGTCGCACGCCTCGAGCTCGCGGCAGGCCACGCCGTAGGCGACCGCCCCGGTGCCCGCGCAACCGTAGCCGGTCAGGTGCATGCCGAGCACCCCCAGCTTGCCGAGCTCCGGAATGATGTCGCGGGGCAGCAGGCCCGCTTCGAACCAGTCTGCGATGTGCGGCAGCGCCCGGTCGCTGACGAAGGCGCGCACGGAGTCACGGATTAGCCGCTCCTCGTCGGTCAGCTGGTCGTCGATCTGCAGCAGGTCCGTGCTCGGCGCGCCTGTGGACATGGCCGGTCCTCTCTTTTCGCTCCAGATCAGGGTATTAACCGCTGCGTTCGGCATGTCAGCCCGCCCCCGGAGTGGGCAAGATCTACCCACGAACAAACCAAGCAGCAATGAAACGAAGCGCCTGTACCGGGCGCGCGACGGGCGTGTCGTCGCGGTAGTGTGCGCTGGCCCGCGACCTACTTCGGCGTTGACCCCGACCCTAGCCCTGTCTTTTCATTGGGGTCTGAGGGCCGGGCGGTGTGCCTGACGTAAAAAGTGCTCCTGAGCTGGGACAGTGAGGGTGTTCGAAGTCCTTGATGTCCCGAGTTCGAGGAGCACTTTCTGCGTGCATGCTACCGGTTGGTCTAGGGGCCTGGAGGTATCCGGCGGCGGTCAGGGTGTCGTGTCGCATGCCGGGCTCGTGCTGCTGCGGCACCTGGCCGATAAGACGGGCCTGACCGGCGGGCTGTCGCGGGCGCTGGCCACGCCGCGGTTCCTGGTGCATGACCGGGGCCGGGTGATGGCCGATCTGGCGTGCGCGATCGCGGACGGCGCCCGGGTGATCTCCGATTTCCGGGTGATGTCCGATCAGCGGGAGTTGTTCGGGCTGGTGGCGTCGGTGCCGACGGCGTGGCGGACGCTGGCGGAGATCGCCTGCGGCGGGGCGCGGGCGGACCGGCGGATCACGGCGGCGGTGAATACGGCACGGCGGCACGCGTGGGCGCAGGTGGCGGCCCGGCATGGCGCGCTGCCCGGGGTGCGGCTGGCGGACAGGACCCTGGAGGGTGTGATCTGCATCCGGCTCGATGCCACCGTGA
>JBAUAY010000791.1:0-1907 GCA_049676235.1 Streptosporangiaceae bacterium | reverse complement strand
CTGCACAGCTGGCCGGCCAGGCCGCGGTGGCCTTGGCCGCGGACGAGCAGCGGCCGCCTCCTCAACATCCGGGCCCCGCGGCGCTCGCCGCGCTCGCCTGGGGGCACCTGGAACGGGATGAGCGGCGGGAAGCCGGCAGGCTGCTCAAGCAGCTGGACGCCGCCCTTGGTGTCAGCCCGGACAAATTGATAGGGGCGGTGGCCAGCCTGATAGCGGCGTGTAGTGGGCTGGCGGAGGGGCACGGCGAAGCGGCCGCGCAGATGGTAGCCAGGGCACGGTCTGGGTGGTCTGTCCCGGCATGGCTCCACCAATGTCTGAGCCTGGTCGAGTCGCGGGCATACGCGGCGGCCGGCGATATCCCGGCCGCCGCCGCTGCGGCCGAACGGGCCGACGGCGATAGCTCGCCCGAGGCGGCGGCCACGCTCGCGCACGCATGGCTGGCCGCAGGGGACGGCAACAACGCAAGGCTGGCGCTCGCATCCGCGCGGCAGGCCCGAAGCGGGGAACCCGAACGGGTGTGCGTGCAAGCGTGGTTGGCTGACGCCCGGCTTAGCTACTACATCGGCGACTGCGCGCGAGGCCGCGAGTCGCTCGTACACGCGCTGCGGCTGGCCGAACCTGAGCAGCTGAGGCTGCCGTTCGTGTTGGAGCGTGGCTGGCTCCGGCCGCTACTGCGACGTGATCCTGAACTGGCCGACATCCACCGGCATCTGTTCGCATCGGCCCGGCGCCACGATCGGCCCCCAGCCCTGGCAGGCTTGTCCCCGGAAGCCACGGCCGGGGTGGTCGAGCCGCTCACCGAACGCGAGAGCGAGGTGTTGCGGCACCTGGCAGGCATGCTGACTACCGCTGAGGTCGCCAGCAAGATGTGCATCTCCATCAACACGGTCAAGGCACGCCTCAAGAGCATCTACCGCAAGTTGGCAGTCGCTGACCGCGGCGAGGCGATCCGCCGGGCCTGGCAGCTTAAGCTGATCTGATCTCGCCCCACCCGCCACTGCTGCGCGCCGCCTCAGCCTTTCCTGAATACCCTCGGGAATTCCGAACTCGCGTTCTCCCCTGGTCAGGTCGGTCCGGAGTGTCGCCAGAAGTGCCACCAGCGGCCGCGTGATCAGCACCAGGACGGCCACCAGCCCAAGCGTCGGCAGCACCAGATGGCTGAGCGACGCCGGGTGACTGTAGCGGAGATGGCCTGCGCACCGCGGCCGGACGGCGCCCACGCTGGCGCGAGCGCCAGCCGGGTCAGGCCGCCAGGACCTTGGCCTTCTGGCTCTCGAACTCCTGAACGGAGATGACTCCACGGTCGCGGAGGTCGGCCAGCTTGCCCAGCTGGTCCGCCGTGCTGGCCGGTGAGTCCGCCGCGGCATCCTGAACGTAGCCGCGGAACTCCTGGTCCTGCTGCCGGGCCTGCTGCGCGGCCCGCTCGTTCATCGAGCCGCCGCGGGCGATCAGGTACACCACGACGCCGATGAGCGGGATGAACAGCACGAACAGGAACCACAGGGCCTTGGCCCAGCCGGACAGGTCCCGGCTGCGGAAGATGTCGATGAAGACCCAGATCAGGACCCAAATCCAGATCACCCAGAGAAAGACCAGGAAGATCGTCCAGAATGCGCCCAGCAGCGGATAGGAGTAGGAACTTGACGCGAGCGGCATGGCGTCTCCTTTTTTGCGCCAGTGAGGTTGTCGGCAGCGCCGGCTAACGGGCCTGCGCGCCGCGCAGGCTCAGCATCCGCCTAGGGGCGGATCAGCGGCATCCTCCAGTCCGGGTAAGTCACATGACCTCCGGCCCCGCCAGCCAGCAAGCCGCTTGCGTGGAGGAGGAAGGTTACCCGGCTGGGGTGATACCGGGCGCGTGCGGGGGTGCTGGGCTGACACCAGCGTCACGGGAACGAGCTGTGGTGCGT
>JBAUAY010000790.1:0-7548 GCA_049676235.1 Streptosporangiaceae bacterium | reverse complement strand
CCAGGTGATCTCGCCGCAGACCTGGCAAACCGGTCTCTACTCACGCCCGCTGGCCAGCCGGTCAGATGCGGCGAACCGCGTCCTTCCCCGCGAACCCTCACCCGCCCTTGAGCCAACCGCCGAGCCGTCGGCCGCCGAGCCGCCGACCGCCAAGGCGCCGGTCCCGCTAGCGCCGGTCCCTCAGGCTCCGCTCCCTGGGCCGTCGGCCGCGGACGCGCCCGGCACGGGGAAGGTACCGGTCGGCCGCCGCGTGGCTACGATAGCCGCGTCGGCGATCGTCGCCATACGGCGTCGCCGTCCTGGCCGTCGCGCGGCCAGCCCGCCGCGATCCAAAGGCTGACCCATGATCCCCCCGGGGGTCGGGGAATGACAGATTCCGGTGAGATGATCCTCGCGTGGCGAAGGCATCAACTGGATCGGCGGTGAGACTCATGACGGTGAGCGCGGAACCAGCACCTGCGACGCAGCCGGAGGATCTCGGCACGTTCTTCCTCGATCGGGCCAACGCCGGGGACGTGGAGGGGCTGGTCGCGCTATACGAGCCCGAGGCGGTGCTGGCCTTCCCGCCGGGACGGCTGGCCGCCGGGCACGAGGAAATCCGCAAGGTCTACACCGAACTGCTGGCAGGCCAGCCCAAGTTCTCCTCGGCGGGCCCAGCAGCCGGTGATCAGGCACGGCGACCTGGCGCTTACCTCGACACGGCTGCCTGGCGGCGGCGCCACGGTCGAGGTGGCCCGCCGACAGCCGGACGGCAGCTGGCGATGGGTGATCGATCAGCCGGCCCTGCTGCCTTAGGCGGGGCTGCCCTGAGCGGACCAGGGGAACGGCACGAGATCGGGCTCGACCCAGCCGCGCCGGGCCGGGCCAGCGGCCAGGGTCGACGACTGGTAGTGCCTGCCGAGCAGGCGCTTGTCGAGCAGCGCAGGATTGCGGCGGGCGAAGGTGTCGAAGTCAGCGCAGTCCGGGTCAGCGTCGACGTGGTGGGCGACAATCTCCACCCAGGCCCGGGAGACCGTGTGGTGATACTTCTGCGGCGCCCGCTCGTACGCGGCGATGTGCTGGATCCAGCCGCAGATCCTGGCGGTGGCCGCTGGCATGCCGTAGCGCCGCACGGCCACGAAGGCCAGGTTGATGTGCTGCCGGTGCCGGAACTGCCCGCTGGGACCGGTGATCCCGGGCAGGATCTCGGCCAGTTCGGCGTCGGGGGAGCCGTGCGCTCCGGCCGCGCCCTCGGGGCCGGAGGCCGGAGCCTCATGGCGGGGGAGCGGACCATCGTGATGGGGCATCAGCAGGCCTCCTGCAGGGCGGCGATGACGGCGTGATAGCCGGCGATCTGGGTCGCGGACAGCCGGGAGAGCGCGTCGCGCTCCAGGTCAGCGAGCGCGGTGAGCACCCGGGCCGCCACCGCCCGGCCCGCCTCGGTCAGCGGCAGCCGGAACGAGCGCCGGTCGGCCGGATCTAGCTCCCTGGTGAGGTAGCCGCGGTTCTCCAGCCGGTCGAGGAGGCCGGTTAGCGTGCTAGCCCGCGTACCGGTCCGCTCACCGAGCTGGCGGACGTTGAGGGTCCCGCCGTCGCCCAGGTTCGCGAGCGCGTTGATCTCGGCTCCCGAAAGGTTCAAGTCCGCCAGCGCGGCGCTCAGCATATGCAGCGTGCGATGCGTGGCTCGCTGCAGCGCGAGCACCGCATCCGGTAGTCCACTTTCGGATATCATGGAAATGAATTATACGATAATGAAGTATCGGTCGCTACGGGCCCGGACAGCTACGGGCACAGACATGAGAAACGATTTGCCATGCTCGCGACAATGACCTTATGGCTGAAGCATGGATGATCGACGAACTGGCCCACGCGGGACCTGAGCACCTCGACCCGGCCTTCGTGGCCAGCTACGACCGCAAGCAGGGCTATCCCGACCCGGCCGAGGACCTGGCCGCCTTCGCGGCCCATGGCCTGGGCGCGACCTCCGCCGTCGTGGACCTGGGCGCGGGCGCCGGGCAGTTCGCACTCGCCGCCGCCCGCCAGTTCGGGCACGTGACGGCCGTGGACGTCTCGCCGGCCATGCTCACGGCGCTGCGTGAGCGCTCTGCCGCCGCGGGGCTGGCCAACCTGGACTGCGTGCGCGCGGGCTTCCTCAGCTACCAGCATCCCGGGCCGCCCGCCGACGGCGTGTACACCCGCAACGCCCTGCACCAGCTCCCCGACTTCTGGAAGGTGCTGGCCCTGGACCGGATCGCGCGGATACTGCGGCCCGGCGGCGTACTGCGGCTACGCGATCTGATCTATGACTTCCGCCCGGCCGATGCCGAACGGATCTTCCGGGCCTGGACCGATAACGCCGCCGCGGATCCCGCGGACGGCTATACCGGCGAGGACTACGCCGAACACATCCGCACCGAGTTCAGCACCTTCCGCTGGCTGCTCGAGCCGATGCTCGCCGCGACCGGCTTCGAGATCCTCACCGTCGAGTTCGAGCGCCATCTCTACGGCGCCTACACCTGCATCAAGAGCTTATCCGGGAGCTCCAGAGACCGAAGGTACTGGTAAGCAGGTAGCAGGTGTACGTGGCCTGGCGGTAGTAGAGGGACGGCCGGTTGGCCGTGTAGATCCTGGTGACCGGTGAAACACCGGCCCCGCCCGCCGACTTACCATCGAAGCCACGATGCAGCTGTAGCACGGCGACGGCACAGCATCCGTGGCGCACCCCGGCTGTCGGAGTTGGGCATGCGCCTGACCTGCTCACAGAAGATTCCGGGGGACGCTAATGGACAGTGACCGGCTGGCCGGGTTCGGTAGTTCTCCGGTCTCGACGCTCTACGATGTGGCGCGCGAGGCCGGAGTCTCCACGGCCACTGTCTCGCGGGTGGTGCACGGCCAGGATCGGGTCCGCCCGTCTACCCGGCGGCGCGTGCTTGAAGCGATCGAGGCACTCGGCTATATCCCCGATGGCGCGGCGCAGAGCCTGGCGCAGCGCCGCAAGGAAGTGGTCGGGCTGGTGGCCATCGAAAGTCGCGGCCCGGAAACCGATATCGAGCGCGACGGTCTGCTGTTCATCGAAGAGGTGCTACGCGGCGTCGAGCGCTCGCTGGGCGAGATCGGATGGTCGCTGCTGATCTCCTTCCTGTCCGGCTCCGACCCGGTGGTCGCTTACCAGCGGATGCAGAAGATCTCCGCCAAGGTCGACGGGATGCTCATCGCCGAGGGCATCGTCGGCTCAGAGCAGCTCGCGCTGCTGGCGGCGCGCATCCCGGTCGCGCTGATCGCCGCCTATCCCGACGAGCCGCACGCCGACGTCATCGGCGCCGACAACCGATCGGGCACGAAAGCGGCGGTCTGCCATATGGTCGAGCAGCACGGCAGGACCAGGCTGTTCTACATCGCGGGCCCGGCCGAAGCTCCGGACGCTCGGGAACGGTCCAGCGCATTCGAGGAGGCGGTAGCCGAGCACCCGGGGGCGACGCTAACCGGGTCCTTCGAGGGCCGGTTCGCCGCTATCAGCGGCCAGCTGGCGGTGCGTGAGCTCCTGGCCGGGTCGTGGCGGGAGCTGCCCGACGCGATCGTCTGCGGCAACGACCAGATGGCGATCGGGGCCATGCGCGAGCTGCAGACAGCCGGGCTACGGGTCCCGGCCGACGTCGCCGTGGTCGGCTTCGACGACATTCCTCTCAGCGCCCTGCTCACCCCGCCACTGACCACAGTCCGCCAGCCGATACGGCTGCTAGGCCAGCGCGCCTGCTCCCGCCTGCTACAGCGGATAGGGGACCCGACCCTGCCGCCCCGGATCGAGCGTCTCCCCACCGAGCTCATCGTCAGGGAGAGCTGCGGCTGCGGCCGGGACCCCGGGTCCGCCCTCAGCCAGCACTAGCACGCGCACGACAAGGGCGGGGTCACTCGTCGGCCGTAATCCGCGTGTAGAGCTCCTGGTAGCGCGCCTGGGTGGCGGCCACCACGTCGGGCGGGATGGCCGGTCCCGGCGCTCGGCGGTTCCAGTCGAGCTTGGCCGACCAGTCCCGCAAGAACTGTTTGTCCAGCGAGCGCTGCGGTTGGCCCGGCTGCCACTCGTCGGCCAGCCAGAACCGGGACGAGTCCGGCGTGAGCACCTCATCAGCCAGCATCAGCGTCCCGTCCGGGAGCAGGCCGAACTCCACCTTGGTATCCGCGATGACGATGCCGCGGGAGCCGGCCAACTCGGCGCCCCGCCGGTAGACCTCCAGGGTGACCCGCTCGAGTTCGGCCGCCACCGGCTCACCGACCAGCGCCGCCACCTCGGCCCGCGTCATCGGCTCGTCATGACCAGTTGCCGCCTTCGTGGTGGGGGTGAAGACGGGTTCTGGCAGCCGGGAGCCCTCGCCGAGGCCGGGCGGCAGCGGCACGCCTGAGATCGTGCCAGTTTCGTTATAGGACGCCAGCCCGAGCCCGGCTAGGTAGCCGCGGGCGATGCACTCCACCGGGAGCATCCGCAGCCGGCGGCACCTGATGGCCCGGCCCGCCCACTGCTCGGGCACGTCGGTGCCGGAGATCACGTGATTGGGGATCACGTCGCTGAGCTGCCCGAACCACCACAGCGAGAGCTGGGTCAGCATCTGGCCCTTGCCCGGGATCGGCGTGGGCAGTACCACGTCGTAGACGCTGACCCGGTCGGAGGCGACCATGATGATGTCGTCGCCGTCGGCGTAGAGCTCGCGGACCTTCCCGGAATGCACCAATTCCAACTCTTCCAACCCCGTGCTCCTCCCAAGCCCAGAAATACCCGCACGGCTTCGGCGGCGATCGGGGCACAGCGTACTAGGGCTGGTGCGCGTACCATCATGTGCCATGGCGGACCTTGAGGCTCAGTACCTCCAGGTGCAGACGACGACCGATTCGCGGGCCGAGGCGATGGAGCTCTCCCGCGCCGCGGTCGAATCCAGGCTGGCCGCGTGCGCACAGGTGGCCGGGCCGGTCGCGTCGGTGTACTGGTGGGACGACGGTCTTGAGCGCGCCGAGGAGTGGCTCGTGCTGCTCAAGCTCCCGGCCGACCGCTACGACGAACTCGCCGCCTTCATCACCGAACGGCACAGCTACGATGAGCCGGAAATAGTCGCGCTGCCCATCGTGGCGGGCTCGGCGGCGTACCTGAACTGGATGCGGGAAGAGACGCGCCCCGCTCAGGGCGCCTTAGGACTGCAGGGAGCCTGAACAATGACCCGTTCGGTCGGACCGCGTGGGCTGACGGTGCTGGTGCTCGTCGGGTTCATCGGCCTCGCCCTCGCCATACTCGGCTGGACCCATAGCGGCACCGCGCCGGTGGATCAGCAGTCCGGCCGGATCGCGGTCTACGTCGTCGGCACCGGAGCCACCCGATGAGCAAGCCCTCCGTCACCAAGTCCTGGGCCACCGGTCGGCCAAAGCTCCCGGTGCCCGTCCCGGTCAGGCCAGCCGAGCCGCCCGAGGCAGCAGCTAGTCCCGCGGCCGCTCCGGCTGGCGGCCTGGCCGCCGTCGCCGACCGTGCGGGTGCGATCGCCGCGGAGTGGGCTCCGGTCGCCGGGCGGATCCTGCTCGGTGTGGTGTTCGCCTGGTTCGGTTACCACGAGCTGGTGCAGCCCGACGGCTGGACGCAGTACGTGCCGTTCGTCTCCGAGTCGTCCTCGCTGGCGGTCTTCCTGGTTCTGACGCACGGCTGGGTGCTGCTGGTGACGGGCGCGGCGCTGGTCGCGGGCATCGCGCCGCGGGCGGCCGCGGCGGCCGCCACCGTACTGATGCTGGAGATCGTGATCGCCGTGGCAATGACCGGCCAGTCTCCCACGGCGCTGCGCGACGTGGGCGTGCTCGGCCTGGCCGTCTGCCTGACCGGCGTCAGGCACCAGCGTCTCGTCCTGCGGAACTGACCGAGACCAGACGGGCGAGCATCGAGGTCTTCGGTGACGCGGACCTGCGCGGCTTCTGGCTGGAGCGGGTCAGCTTCGGGTGATCATCCAGCCGGGGGCGGCACGTTCCAGGACGCGATGACCGGCTCGGCGTGCTCGGTGCAGAGCGTGCTGACGGTCCCGGTGTCCAGCCGGAACATCCGCCCGGCCGTCGGCTCCAGGCGCAGGTAGCGGGCGGTCAGCACGCGCAGCAGGTGCCCGTGCGCGACCAGCGCGACATCGCCGTAGGCCAGCAGCGGCGTCACCCGGCCGAGCACCTGATCGGCCCGCTCGGCTACCTGTTCTACGGTCTCGCCGGGATGTTCGGCGTCGCCGGGGATCACGCCGTCCCGCCACAGGTACCAGCCGGGCCTGGTTTCCCTGATCTGCTGCGTGGTCAGCCCCTCGTAGCCGCCGTAGTCCCATTCCCACAGGTCAGGGTCGGGCTTGGCGTGAGCCAGGCCAGCTAGGGCCGCGGTCCTCACCGCGCGCCGGGCGGGGCTGGTGAAAGCGGCCGCGATGTGACGCCGCGCCAGCAGCGGGGCCAGCGCCGACGCGGCGGCCTCGCCGCGCGGGGTGAGCGGGATGTCTGTCCGCCCGGTGTGCTTGCCGGCCAGGCTCCACTCGGTCTCGCCGTGTCGGAGCAGGATCAGGTCGCCCATGGCTCGATAACATATCGGTAATGGGAACCCCAAATGCCGCGGGTCCCCTGGCCAGCATCCGGGTACGCAGGTCCCAGCCCGCAGCCCCGTTACGGAAGCTTGCCCGTTACAGAAGCTTCCGGAGCGCCAGCAAGTCCCGCATGCTGGCCTGGACCTGGACCCGGCCCGAGATCCACATCCGGGCGATGTTAGCCGGAGTGGCGGCCAGCGAGATGACATCGTCGCTGTTTCCGGTCAGCCTGATGTCGGCCGGCGGGTCGTCCGGTTTCGCCTCGGTCACCGGTTCGGCACCCTGGTCGGTGAACCTGGTCACGAACGTCACGCCGAGATCGGTTACATGACAGCTCATCGACCGCTGGCCGAAGTAGCTGGCCCGGTCCTTCGGGTTCATCTCCGCCAGGCGGCCGGTGAGGATCTGCAGTGCCTCGCGGCACTCCTCGACTGAAGCCATGTGCGCCTCGCTCTAGTCAACATCGGACGGTAGCGTTCCACGCGGAGGGTAGCGCAAATGGACAAGGAATACCCAGACCAAGGTACACAGGACGAAGGTCAAGACCCTTATGCCGAACGGGCGTGGGCGCGTGCGCCCGTGACAGCCGAAAGCCAGCCGCCGGCGGGCGACCTGCCGCCGACGGGCGACCTGCCGCCGACGGGCGATGACCGGGTGGACGCGGCCGTGGCTGGGCTGAGCCGCCTGCCTGGCACCTCGGCGGACGAGCATGTCGCCGTGCTCGAAGAAGTGCACGGAAGGCTCAGGGACATCCTGGGCGAGCTCAACGAGGGCCCGGACCGGCCGGACCTGGCCCAGGGCCGGCCTTGACCGCAGCACGGGTCCGGCTCGACGCCGAGCTGGTCAGGCGCGGCCTGGCCAGGTCACGGGAGCAGGCCGGCCAGCTGGTGGCGGCCGGCCTGGTGACGGTGGCCGGGCAGCGGGCGGCCAAGCCCGCCACTCAGGTGAAGCGGGACGCCCCGATCAGCATCGCGGACGCGGGGGAGCCCAGGTA
>JBAUAY010000789.1:0-10255 GCA_049676235.1 Streptosporangiaceae bacterium | reverse complement strand
GCTGCACGCTGCTTACCCCGCGCCGCGTCGAAACCCGCGCCCGGATCGACGACCTGCGCCGCATCGAGATCCGCCTGGACGCGGAGGACCTGGCCGAGGAACTCGCCAGGAGCGCGCACGAATACCGTCACGAAACCCCTTAATCGGCTCGATGTTCCATCGAACCGGTCATAGCCGGCTCGATGCTCCATCGTGCCGGCCGCGAGCGCCGGCCGGGCGCCCGGTTCAGGTCAGGACGGGCTCGCGGGGGATCGCGGGGGCCGGGGTAAGGGTGCGGCCGACCAGGGGGGACAGGTGGGCAGCCACGCTGGCCAGCTCGCGCAGGTCGGACTCGACCAGTGCCTGCGGGCCGTCGCACAGAGCGGACTCCGGATACGGGTGGACGTCCACGATAATGCCGTCCGCGCCGACCGCGATCGCGGCCCTGGACAGCGGCAGGACCAGGTCCCGGCGGCCGCCGGAATGTGACGGATCCACGATCACCGGCAGGTGCGACAGCCGCTGCGCGACCGGGACCGCGCTGATGTCCAGGGTGTTCCTGGTGGCCTTCTCGAACGTGCGGATGCCGCGCTCGCAGAGCACGATGTCCAGGTTGCCGCGCTGGGCGATGTACTCGGCGGCCATCAGCCATTCCTCGATGGTGGCGTTCATGCCGCGCTTGAGCATCACCGGCTTGCCCACGCCGCCGACCGCCTGCAGCAGCGGGAAGTTCTGCATGTTGCGCGTGCCGACCTGCAGCATGTCCGCGTAGCTGGCGACCAGTTCCACGTCGGCCGGGTCGACTACCTCGGTCACTACCGGCAGGCCGGTTACCTGGCGCACCTCGGCGAGGATCTTCAGCCCGGTCTCGCCGAGCCCCTGGAACGCGTACGGTGAGCTGCGCGGCTTGTACGCGCCGCCGCGTAGCAGCGACGCGCCCGCCGCCCGGGCCATCAGCGCGGACGCCAGCGTCTGCTCGGCCGTCTCGACGGCGCACGGCCCGGCGATGACGGTCAGAGTGTCCGGCCCGATCGGCACGCCCGCCACCCTGATCACCGAACGTTCCCGGTGGTGCTCCCGGCTCACCAGCTTGTACGGCGCGGAGATCCGCACCACGTCGCTGACCCCCGGCATGCCCCGCAGGTTCAGCGTGCCCAGGTGGTCGACGTCACCGACCAGGCCGACGATCGTCCGCGACATGCCGCGGCTCACGAAGGCGTCGCCGCCCGCGGCCCGTACCCGGTCGACGACGCCGTCGACTTCGGTTTCTCCGGCCTCCGCCGCCATCACCACGACCATCTCGTCCGCCTCCAGTCATAAAGAAAACCCCGGGCCAGCTGGCTCGGGGTTCTCGTTAAGTCGCTTCCGTCAGCGCAAGGTCTGGCGGGCGACCGTCCCGAACCCGGGCCGGTAGCCAAACCAAAACCAAAACTGCTGACGCATAACCGGAATCGTAGCGCATGCCGTCAAGAGCGGGCGGCCGGGTCACGCAGTTGCTTCCGCGTGGACCCGCGCCGGATCAGTAACCGACGGCGAGGACGATGGTGCTGCCGCGCGGTGCCGTCGTCGTCGGGCTGTAGTCAAACACCTTGTCGAACGGGCCGTACCTGTTCACCTGGACCTGGAAGCCGGCCGCCTGCAGAATCTGGGTGGCCTGTTCCACCGAGGCGCCGTTCACGTCCGGGACGCCGACCACCTGGGGACCCGTGGACACGTTGACGACCACGGTCTGGCCCGGCCGGACCAACGTCGCGGCGGCGGGCTCTTGGCCGGTGATGATGCCCTGGGGCTGCTGGCTGTTGTTGTCCGGCTGCTGCTGCAGGTTCACGTCGTGCTGACTCGCCCACTGCTGCGCCGCCTGGTAGTTCATCCCGGCGAAATCCGGCAGCTGTGGGCCCCCCGCGACCAGGATCGTAACCGTCTTGGTCTGCGGCCAGGTCGTGCCCGCGGGCGGGTTGGTGCCGATCACCGTGCCGACCGGAGCGTTCGAGCCCACCTGCTGGGGGGTGGAGACCAGGTGCACGCGCCGCAGCGCGGCCTGCGCGGCGGTCAGCGGGTCGTTCTGCACCTTGGGCACCACGGAGGTGAAGGGCCCGCTCGAGACGAGGATAGTGATCGTCGCGCCCTTCGGCACCCGCCCGGCCGGGCGGGTGCCGACCACCGAGCCGCTGGCCACCGCGTTGCTGTGGACCCGGCCCCGCTTGACGGTGAAGCCGTCGGCGGTCAGGACGGTGGTGACCTGGGTGAGGCTGGCCCCGGACACCGAGGGCACCTGCACGAACCGGCCGGAGGTGAGCCACCAGCCGCCGACACCGATCCCCACGCCCAGCCCGATGACCACGACGACGATGAGCAGCCGCGGGCTGAACAGCCAGCGGCCTAGGACGGGCTCGCGGCCGCCGTGGTGCCGGCCGCCGTCCCCGCGGTCCACGACGAGCGTGTGCGAGTCCTCGCGCCCGCCGCCGTGGAACTGTCCCATCCCGAACTGCCCCATCCCGAACTGGCCGTTCCCGGTGGGGGTTGCGTTGAACGCACCCGTCCCTGGGCCGGTCACCGAGGTCGCCGATGCGCCCCGGGCCCACCACCCGTTGGTGGCCGCGGGCGTGTCCAGGTCCAGCCACGGCGCCTCGGCCAGCCCCTGGACGCCGGCTCCCATCACGCCGGTGAGCCCGCTGGACCCGGGCCTACTGGACTCGGGCCTGCTGGACTGGGCGAGGCCCTGCCTGACCTGGCGGACCGCGCGCAAGAACTCGCCCGCGTCGGCGGGGCGCCGCGCCGGGTCCCGGCTGGTCGCCGCGAGCACGAGCCGGTCGACCGCCGCGGGGATCCCTGGCACCAGCGCGGACGGCGCCGGGACGCCGGAATTGACGTGCTGGTAGGCGACGGAAAGCGGGGTGTCGCCGGTAAACGGCAGACGGCCGGTGAGCAGCTCGAAAAGCATCACGCCTGCCGAGTAGACGTCTCCGCCCGGGCCCGTGCTGCCGCCGGTCACCTGCTCGGGCGGCACGTAGGAGACCGTGCCGATGAGCAGGCCGGCCCGGGTGTGCCCGGCCGCCGAGTGAGCCCGGGCCAGGCCGAAGTCGGCCACCTTGATCCGGCCGTCGGCGGTCAGCAGGACGTTCTCCGGCTTGATGTCGCGGTGCACGATCCCGGACGCGTGCGCGGCGGCGAGGCCGTCGAGCACGCCGGTCATGATCTCCAGCGCCGTCGCCGGGGAGAACCGTCCGCTGTCGCGGAGCACCTCCTTGAGCGTGCGCCCGGGCACGTACTCCATCGCCAGGTACAAGAAGGGGCCGTCGGAGCCCTGGTCGAAGACCGCGACCACGTTCTGGTGCGACAGCCGCGCCACCGACTTGGCCTCGCCGATGAACCGGCGGACGAACTCCTCGTCCCTGGCCAGTTCCGCGTGCATGACCTTGAGCGCCACCTGGCGGTCGAGCCGGGTGTCGGTGGCCTGGTAGACAGTGGCCATCCCGCCGTGCGCGATGCGCGCCGTCACGGCGTAACGCCCGTCGAGCAGTCGCCCGGTGAGCGGATCGGCCAGGGTATCGTCCATCGCGACGATTTTACGGTTGTTTTGCCTTTCTGGCGCGTTAATCATGGGGTCCCCGGTGACCAGGGGCCGCTCGAGGTAGTCGCGGGGACACGAACCGGGCCCGTTCGGGAAATCGCTTGGCGCAGGCCGGAGCCGATCAGCGGGACCGTGACCCGCCGGACCTGGGCGTATCGTGTCTGGACATGACCGATAGCGGACGTGTCGTGGTGGTCGGCGCGGGCCTGGCCGGGCTGCGGACGGCGGAACATCTGCGGGCCCGCGGCTTCGTCGGCCCGATCACCTTGATCGGGACCGAGTCGCGGCCGCCGTACGACCGCCCGCCGCTGTCGAAGAAGGTGCTGACGGAAAGCGACCTCGACCCGTCGCTGAAGGCCGACTTCGGCACGCTCGGCGTGGACTTCCGCCCGGGGGAGGCGGCTACCGGACTCGACGAGGCCGCTGTGGTCACCACCCGCGGCACCTACCCCTTCGACCACCTGGTGCTGGCCACCGGGGCGCTGCCGGTGGCGCTGCCCGGCGAGGGACGGCAGCGCTTCCTGCGCACCTACGACGACGCACTGGCGCTGCGGGACCTGCTCCGGCCCGGGCTCCGGCTGGCCATCGTGGGGGCCGGGTGGATCGGCGCCGAACTGGCCACCGCCGCGGTCGCGCACGGCAGCCAGGTCACGGTGGTCGAAGCCGGTCCCACGCCGCTCGCCGCGGCGATCGGTGCCCCGCTAGGTGCCCAGACCGCTCGCTGGTACGCCGACGCCGGCGTGGACCTGCGGGTCGCCGTGGCGGTCGAGGCGGTGCAGCCCGGCGGGCTCGCCCTGGCCGGCGGCGGGTGGATCGCGGCCGACGAGGTCGTCACCGCGGTCGGGGTGCGGCCGGCCACCGGGTGGCTCGAGGATTCCGGCGTCCGGCTGGAGAACGGCGTGGCCGTGGACGCCGGCCTGCGCTCTTCGCGGCCTGGCGTCTACGCGGCGGGGGACTGCGCCGCGTTCGAGTCGCGGCGGTTCGGGCGGCGGCTGCGGTTCGAGCACTGGGACGTGGCCTTGCACGCGCCCGAGGTAGTCGCGGCCAACGTGCTCGGCGGCGACGAGGCGTACGACCCGGTGCCGTACTTCTGGTCCGAGCAGTTCGGCCGGATGATGCAGTACGTGGGCTACCACGGCGGCGCCGAGAGCATGGTGTGGCGGGGCGACCCGGCCGAGCCCACCTGGGCGGCGTGCTGGCTGGCGGCCGGCCGGCTGGTCGCGATGCTGACCGTCGACCGCCCCCGCGACCTGCTCCAGGCCCGCCGCCTCATCACCTCCGCCGACCCGGTAGACGTCACCCGCCTCACCGACCCCGCCGTCCCCGTCAAGGCCGCCGCCGCGGCCCGCTGACCGGCGCGGGCCGCCTAGTGCGCTCGCGGCAGGTCTTCCACCTGCTGCTTGGTGATGTTGAGCCGGATTCCTTCGTCGATCGCGGTCACCGCGCTGATCGGGATGGCGACTTCCTTACGGCCCCACAGATGCCCCTCCTTGAGCAGCACATGGGTCACCTGCTGGTCGTCCGGATCGACGATGAATCCCAGCACCTCCCCGATTTCGCCGTCGACGGCATGGACACTCTCACCGGGACACAACTCTGCCTCGCCCATCGGGACGACGTGCTGTGTGACCGTGCGCACATGGTGTCCCAGGCTGGCGCCGATGCCCATGCCGGACGATGAACCGCCGACCCCCATGCTCCCGACGTTGCCGTAGCCCTGGACCGACTCCGCGGCGCCGTATCCGCCGCCGTAGTCGTCGCCTTCCGCCAGGTCGATTTCCTCCGCCGGCTGAAGCTCGTCGAATTCCGCGAGGGTACAGCGCAGCCTGATGTCGTCGGCCGTCATGTCGACCAGCTTGAGCGGGACGAGTCGGTCGGACTGTCGCCGGTGCTTCGGCTTGATGACCAGATGCGTGATCTTACGGGTGGCCGGGTCGGTAATCATGCGGCTCAGCTCGCCGCAGTAACCATCCGAGCAGCTCGCCCTGACCCCGATCGTGAACTCAGTGGCCATTACTGCCTTCCCTTCCGGCTGTCGCATCGTCATGACAGTTCGTCGCGACGGTGAGGACGATGCCGCCCTCCTGGTCTCTATGCGATCACCAGGAGCCGGTTCGCGCGTAACCCTGAGCGGGTGAAATCGGCGGCCAGAACCAAGATGCAATCGATAGCCGCTGACAAGCTCCTAACCCGGGTGTTTGGACAGAGCCCAGGCGTGGGACATTGGTCTCGTGGCCCAGATTGACCCCGCGACCGACGCTCTCGTCGGCGAATGGCTGTCACTCCCCGAGGTAGCCGACCTGCTCGGTCTTCCGGTTGGGCGAGTAAAGCAGCTGCTCCGCGATCGCAAACTCCTCGCCGTGACGCGTCCCGAAGGGACGCTCGCGGTACCGGCCGCCTTCCTTGACGGCAACCAGGTCGTCAAGGGCCTGTGCGGCACCCTGACCTTGCTCTTCGACTGCGGTTTCGATGAGCCGGAGGCGCTTCGCTGGCTGTTCACGGCGGACGAGTCGCTGCCCGGCACGCCGATTGACGCGATCGTCGAGCGCCGGGCAACGGAAGTCAACCGGCGGGCGCAGGCCCTCGCGTTCTAGTCGAAGCGGCTAGGCTGTCCCGCATGCCGCCGAGCCCACCGCGTCCGCACCGGATCGCAGCCGCCTCGTCCAGCCGCGCCGCCAGCTCGCCGCTGATCCGCGACCTGCTCGCGTCCGGCGGCCAGGCGTTCTCGTTCGAGTTCATGCCGCCCAAAACCGAGGCGGAGGAACACCAGCTGTGGCGGGCGATCAGGCAGCTCGAGCCGCTGCGGCCCACCTTCGTCTCGGTGACCTACGGGGCGGGCGGGTCGACCAGAGACCGGACCGTCCGGGTCACGGGCCGGATCGCCGAAGAGACCACGCTGACCCCGATGGGCCACCTCACCGCGGTGAACCACTCGGTGGCCGAGCTCAGGCAGGTGATCGGGTCCTATGCGGAAGTCGGGGTGCGCAACGTGCTCGCGTTGCGCGGCGACCCGCCCGGCGACCCGAACGCCGACTGGATCTCGCACCCGGACGGGCTAAGCTACGCGGCCGAACTGGTCCGCCTGGTCAGGTCGGTCGGTGACTTCTGCGTCGGGGTGGCCGCCTTCCCCGAGAAGCACCCGGGCTCGCCCGACCCGGAGACGGACGCGCGCTATTTCCTGGCCAAGTGCCGGGCCGGGGCGGACTTCGCGATTACCAACATGTTCTTCTACCCCGAGGACTACCTGCGGCTGCGGGACCGGGTCGCGGCCCAGGGCGGCGACGTGCCGATCATCCCTGGCATCATGCCGATCACCAGCCTGCGGGTGATCGAGAAGGCACTCGAGCTCGGCGGCTGCCGGGTGCCGGTCGAGTTGTGGGAGCGGCTGCAGGCGGTGGCGGACGACCGCGCCGCGGTGCGCGAGATCGGCGTGGACTACGCGGCCGGGATGTGCGAGCGGCTGCTCGCCGAGGGCGTACCCGGCCTGCACTTCTACACGCTCAACTGGTCCCGGGCGACCAGGGAGATCTACCAGCGGCTCGGTCTTTACGAGCGAGGCCTGCGTCAGCGGCGGCTTGGCGGGGTCGTCCCCCCCGGGCCAGCAGAGCGCGTGCGCAGCGGGAGTTCGGCGCCCATCACCGCATAAGGCGGCTCGCCGCCGGGGAAGAAGTGGAACGCGGTCAGCAGGTCGGTGAAGCCCGTTCCGCGGTAGAGCCGCCGCGCGGAGGAGTCGGCGTCCCTGGTGGACAGCAGGGCGGTGCGTTCGGGCCGCCCGGAGGTCAGCCGCAGCAGCACGCCGGCGCCAACGCCGTCGCCCTGGTAGTCGGGCGCCACGTGCAGCTCGGCGACCTCGAACGAGTCGTCCAGCCAGGCCGCGGTGGCCGCGGCACCGCGGCTGGCGACCAGCGCCCGGCGCACCGTATCGTGCCACCACTGGCCGGGCGCCCCGTGGAAGCCGTAGCCGAAGCCGACCGCCTCGCCGGTTCCGTCGTCGGTGACGGCCAGCGCGCGGAACCCCGGGTTGACGGTGTGCCCGGCCATGATCGACCGGCGGCCTGTCAGCAGCTCCGCCGGGGGGCGCATCGCCGCCGCGTACACCGCGATCAGCTGGTCGAGCCGGGCGGTGAACTCGCCCGGGTTCAGCTCAGAGATGGAAACCGATAGCGTCCGGCGCATCCTCGCAAGCTTAGGAGACGAAACGACCGGTGCCGAACGGACCGGGCTGCGCGCCCTGAACAGGTGCCACGGACGCCGGGTCACAACTGGTTTGCCTGGTTCGCCTGCTCGGACCTGACCTCAACTTCGGCCTGGCCGAGCAGCGGATGGCTCGCGATCAGCGTGATGGTCCCGGGCTGGCCCGCCAGCGAGCGGATCCACACCGCGCCGAGCCCGCCGTACTGGCCGAACGCGAACGGGTTGTCGCCGACCAGCGTGGCCGGGCCCGACAGGGTCAACATGACCTGGCCGCTGCCGTACCTGCGCTGGTTGCCGTGGGCGTCGATGGCGCGGAACACCGCCCTGGTCGCGTCGGAGCCGTCGGCCGCGATGGTCACGTCGTCAACCGCCATGCCGAGGGCGTCGCCTGCCGGGTTGGCCGACATCCGGAGCTGGGCCACCGGCCGGCCGGCGACGAAGCCCTGGACGAGCAGTTCGGGAGTGGCGTTCGGGATGTGCTTGGGGAGGCGGACCAGAAAGGGCGGATAGGTCAGGCCACGGTACAGCGGCGAGTCGAAGGCGGGCAGCGCGCTGGCCACGTGCGTGCCGTCGATGAAAACCTCGAGCTGCTCGCAGTTGCTGGCGATCATCGCGACCGGGGACGCGGCGGGGACCGCGCCGCCGCGCTCCCAGAAGAACACGGGGACGATGAGCGGGCGCACGGCCGGGTCGCCCTGCGTCTGATAGATGGCGGCACCGGGCTTGGGCACCCGGAAGCCGTCCGCCACCCCGGCCCACTTGATGTTGGCCGGATCCTGGCCGAGCATCGAGGCGTAGTCGAACCCGGCCCAGGCCATCAGCCCGGCGTAGCCCGCGTTTGACCGCGCCTGACTCTGCGCCTGGGCGTGCAGGGCGGCCTGCCTGGCCAGCCAGGCCGGCGGGTCCGTCCAGGCGAAGTGCTGCGGCCTGACCGCTTCCACGCCGACCGCCTCGGTAACCAGGTAGGGCAGGCCGGCGAACGGCGGCTTGAGCGCGACGTCCCCGGTCTTCGGGTCGATCCCGTAGTCGTTGTAGGCGAAGACATCCTCGTTCCAGGTGACGTCCTGGTGGAAGGCCATCGCGCCCGAACTCGGCCGCGAGCCGTCCAGCTCCCGCGCGGCCTGCCTGGTCGCGGCCCACAGCCCGGGCAAGTCCCGGGTCTCGTTGAGCCTGGTACCCCAGATGACCACCGAAGGACGGCTCCGGTCCCTGACCACCATGTCGCGGACGTTCTGCACCACGAGATCCTGCCAGGCCGGAGTGGTGCTGACGTCGTGCCAGCCCGGCGCCTCCTCCCAGACCATCAAGCCGAGCTCGTCGCAGGCGTCCAGGAAATCCGGTGACTGGGGATAGTGGGAGCAGCGCACGACGTTGCAGTTGAACTCGTTCTTGAGGATCTCGGCGTCCTTGCGCTGCACCCGGGCGGGCATCGCCATGCCGGCGTACGGGTAGAGCTGATGCCGGTTGAGGCCGAACAGCGGCAGCCGCTCCCCGTTCAGGAAGAAGCCCCTGGGGCGGAACGACGCCTCGCGAAACCCGATCCGCCGGGACAGGACGTGGCTGCCCAGGCCGGGGAAGTTCAGCGTGGCCTGGACCGTATAGAGCTTCGGGCTGTCTGGCGACCACAGGCTGACCGGCCCGAGACCGGTCAGGCTCAGCTTGGCGGTGCTGATCCCGGGCGAGGTGACCTGCACCGTCGTGGTCTGCGCCGCGATCTGCGTCGCCCCATCGAGCAGCTTGACGAGCAGGGTACCGGTGGCGTGCGTAGTCACGGCCGAGTCAATGGCGCATTCGACGTCCACGCGGGGCTGCGAACTGAGCACGTCGGTCGGCTGGGCGAACAGGTCGGAGAGGAATGCCTGCGGGAGCACCCGCAGCCGGACGTCCCGGTAGATGCCGCCGGGCTGGAAGAAGTCGATGCTGGCCGGGCCGCGGCCCACGCCGACCGGCGGCACCGGCAGGCAGCGCGAGTCCACGATGACCGCGAGCACGTTGTCGCCGCTGGTGACCTTGCCGGTGAGTTCGGCCGAGAAGGGCAGGTAACCGCCCTGATGAGTGCTGACCACGTGGTCGTTGATCGCCACCGACGCGTTGACCATCACGCCATCGAAGTCGACGAGGATCCGGTTGCCCGGACTGTGCGGGTCGAGCAGGTGCGCCCCGTTGAAGTGCCGCCGGTAGATCCACACCTGCTGCCAAGCGAGGTAGTCCCAGTCCCGCCAAGACAGCGAGGTGACCGTGTGCGGCAGCGTGACCGGCGCGAAGTTCCTGTCGTCGAAGGAGATGCTCTCCGAGCCCGACGTGTACTGCCCGCCGAACAGCCAGTTCGTGTTCATCGAGAAAGCGAGGTCGGTCGGCTGCTCGTCCGTCCGCGTGCTGCCGCCGACCACCGCGATCAGCGGCAGCGCGGCCACCCCCGCTCCGATCAGGCTGGCCTGCAGCACCGTGCGCCGCGAGATCCGCCGCTTAGCCGCGGTTTCCCGCTCCCCGGCCCTCTCATCAGCCCTACCG
>JBAUAY010000788.1:0-1648 GCA_049676235.1 Streptosporangiaceae bacterium | reverse complement strand
GTGCCGCTTGCGGCCCCGGGCGAACGCGGTGCCGGCCGGCTCGGCGACGTGCGCCGCGACGCCGTCCCCGGCCAGCTCCCCCACGACGTACCGCCAGCCGGTGCACCCCTCCAGCGCGAACGCGACGTCGTCCCGGCCGGCGAACCGCACCAGCCAGGCACGCAGGTGCGCCCGGTCAGCCGGGGCGACCTGGCCGCGCTTCACCTCCCCGGTCCCGGTGTCCAGGTAGTCGAACGTGAGCTGCTTCCGGTGGATATCCAACCCGCCTGCGATGGGCATCGGGACCTCCTCAAGCTCCAGCGGGGCATCAGCACCCCGCGCGAATGCCTACGCGGTCAATCGTGACGCGTCTGAGCTGAGGAGGTCTCCCGCGCGGAAGGCACCGGCCCCAGCTCAGCCTGGCCCGATGCATGTCATCTATATATGTACGAGGCCGCGGCGCCGGCCGCGGGCTGGTAAGGCGCCAGCGGCACCGCCGACAGGGCCGCTAGGCCTCGATCCAGTATCGTCCAGCGCTGAAGGCTTCGGCGCGGTCGAGCAGCGGCCGGCAGCGCAACCGCTCGCCAATGGCGCGGGCTTCCCGGGCGGCTTCCGCCGCCGCATCCGGGTCGTCGTGGGAGGCCAACTGCTCCGCGTGGTCCAGCAGGCCGTGGGCGAGGTGATAGGGGGTGCTGTGGGTGCGCAGGCTGGCCACCGCGGCGGCCAGCGCGTCCTGGTCGCCGTTGCGGGCCGCCCGGCGTGCGCGGACGAGGTCGCGCTCAGCCCGCAGCATCGGTCCGAGCTTGCCCGGCTGGTGCGCGTCGAGCAGGGCTAGCAGGTCGTCCACGGCCGCGGTGTCCCGCAGTTCGTCTGCGGCGCGCGCGGACAGAGGCCAGGCCCAGCGCACGAAATCGTGGCTGAACCCGATGGCCTCCACCTGAGCCATTACGCGCCCGGCGTGACGCAGCACTTCCCGCGGACGGAGGCGGGCGGCGGCGATGAATGCGGCCACGACGCTGGCGGCCGCCTGGTCCTGCGGGTCCTCGCTGGCCAGGAGGCCCGGTATGGCCAGGAGGTAGGTCTCGGCGATGTCCACCTGCCCGCGCAACGCCGCCTGCCAGCCACGCTGGCACGCCACGATCTCGTGCTCGGCCAGCCCGTCGGAGTCGGCCCTGGCGCACTCGTCCTCGGCGGCATCCCAGTCGCCAAGCAGGAGGAGCGCGCTGGCCAGGTTGATGATCGCGACAGCCAGGGTGTCCCGGGCGCCGGTCTGGCGGACGCCGCTGACAGCCTCATAGCCGGCTTCCGCGCCTGCCGCCGGGTCGGTGAGCGCTAGGTCGAAGGCCAGGTTACACAGCGCTCGTCCCATCGAGAGGTTGTCCCCGGCCCGGCCGGCGATCCGGGCGCTCTCGCGGTAGTAAGCGACGGCCTCGACATGGCGATCGAGGCTGGAGAAGTAGATCCCGCGGGTGTCGAGCAGGCCGCTCAGCAGACTGGGGCCGACGTCGAGGGCCTGGCCGAGGGCCAGCGCTTCGTCGGTGAGCTGGCCAGCCTCGGCCGATCCGGCGAACACCTCCAGCATCGCCAGTTGCTCCAGGGCCCGGACCGTATCGGTGTCGGGATGGGCCCGTAGGACATCCACCGCGGCGGTGAGATGCTCGCGGGCTTC
>JBAUAY010000787.1:0-2351 GCA_049676235.1 Streptosporangiaceae bacterium | reverse complement strand
GCGCAAGGCCGGCCAGCACCGCGCCAGACCCGGCCGCCAGGGTCAGGCCGGCCAGGATCATCGCCGCCCCGCCGGCAGTGCGGAGGCCGTCGGTCAGCCGGTGCTGCTGCGCCTGCGACGCGGCGGGCGGCCCGAGGCGAATCAGGGCGGGCACGGCGATCGACCCGGCCACCGCGACCACCGGCAGCAGGCCCAGGAACACCCACCGCCACCCGAACAGGCGCGCCACCTCGGCGCTGATGGCCGGCCCGGCCAGCCCAGGCGCGACCCAGGCGGTGGACAGGACCGCCATCATCCGGGGTCGCAGCGTCTCAGGCAGGCTGCGGCCAATGCTGGCGTACGCCACCGAGGGCACCGCCCCCGCGCCCAGGCCCTGTAGCACCCGGCCCGCTACCAGCACGCCCATCGAGGGAGCCAGGCCCGCCACGGCCAGCCCGGAGCCGAACAGCACCACCCCGGCCACGAACGGAACCGCCGGCCCCCGCCGGTCGGCCTCGCGGCCGGCCGCCACAATGCCGACTACGCTGCCCAGCATGAACCCGCTGAACACCCAGCCATACAGGCGCAGACCGCCCAGGTCCCGGGCGACCACCGGCATCACCGTGACCACGGCCAGGGCTTCGGACGCGACGAAGGTGATCGTCAGGACCAGGCCGACGGTCAGCGCCCGCCGCTGCGGCGCCCACAGCCCCGGCACCTGGCCCTGGCCCACCGGGTGTCAGCGGTGCCTGGTGAACCGCTTGCGGTAGAGGATGCTCCCGGCACCGGCCAGTATCGCCGCCGCGCCGAGGACGAAGAGCAGCCCGTCCTGCAATCCGGCCGTGCCCCCGCCGCCGGTGACCGGGGCGGCGATCGGGACAAAGCTGGTTGCGGTGGCGGCCGGGACGGTGACCGTTTGCGTCACGGTGGTCACGGGACTGACCGTCGCGGTGGAGGTCACGCCGGGCGTGGAGGGGGTGGAGCCGTCGGAAGCGGGCAGGGTGGCCACTGTCGGCGAGAAAGAGGGCACAGTCGGGGTCGAAGTTGACCCATCGCAGGCCGAGACGGCCACCGGAGCCAGGATGGTCAGGGCGCCCCAGCACACGGCGGTCAGTTTCGCGCGAAACGCCGTCCCCGCGATCGTGGTGCGCACCTTCATGGGACCTCCTCATGCGCCCGGCAGATGACCACTGTTTTTCCCGGTCCCGGCGTTAGGAACCGTTATTGACGGAGAAAAGGCGTGACCGACCCGGTCGCCGCCCGCGCCGCGGCAGGCAGGTCCCCCGAAAACGCCGTCGGCCATAAGGCGTGGCCGGTGGTCGGCGCAAACTGCAATGGCCTGTTTACCATCGGAATATTAGGCTAGCTGAGTAGAACATCCTGGGGAAGGGCGGGTGGCATTGGCGGCGTGGCGGCGCATAGCCGGGTTCCGCGTGGTCGTCTCCTGGCCGGAGGCTGGGTACGCCGCGCCGCCCAGCACGCCCCGAAGCCCGCGCGGGCGACTGGCCGGGGTCACCGGTGCCCTGCTCATCGCGGCCGGGGCCGCCGCCCTGGGCGTCGCTGTCGGCGCCCAGGTGCACGCGCCCCAGCCTTCGAAGTCGGCAGCGGGTGTTATCGATTCGGCCCGCGGGCCGTCGCTGCCGCGTTCGCTGCCGGTGTCAGTGCAGATCCCGGCCATTGGCGTGGACTCGAAACTGCTGCACCTGGGACTCAACTCCGACGGCACGATCCAGGTGCCGCCGCTTGAAACGAGCTCCCATCTGGCGGCGTGGTACAAGTACTCGGCGACACCCGGCCAGATCGGGTCATCGGTCATCGAAGGTCACGTCGACAGTTATCAAGGGGCCGCCGTCTTCTTCCGCCTCGGCGCCCTCCGGCCAGGAGACACCATCAATGTGACCCTCGCCGACGGGATGACGGCTATTTTCCGCGTCACGGGCGTGCGCGAGTACGTCAAAACCAGATTCCCGGCCAAAGACATTTTCGGCGCGACCGACTTCGCCGCCCTGCGCCTGATAACCTGCGGCGGCGCTTTCGACTACGCCACCCGCCATTACCTCAGTTCCACGGTCGTATTCGCGTCCCTGGTCTCCTCCCGGCCGGCCCGCGGCCAGGCCAGCTGATAGCAGGGGCCGGGGCGTTATACCAGGGCCGTTCGGCCTAAGGGAGCAGCGGACCAGCCCTCTAGCCGGTCCGCTGCTCCGCTACGCCCGCCTGGACCCGCCTAAGTCAGACTCCCGCCGCCGCGGCCAGCGCCCGTCCGGTCAGCACCCTGGCCAGGTGCCGCCGGTAGTCAGGTGCCCCGTGCAGGTCGGCCGGCGGATTCGTACCCTCGTCCGCGCGGCCGGCCGCGGCCCGCAGCGCGTCCCGGC
>JBAUAY010000786.1:0-2973 GCA_049676235.1 Streptosporangiaceae bacterium | reverse complement strand
TAAGCCCGGCCGGCGTCGCACGCACCTCGTTATGACGGACCCCGACACGGTCACCATGACAGGCCGGCGAGCAGCCGGCCGGGCAATCGGAGTTTAGACATGAATCACAGGACTGTAAAAGCCCTGGCCGCAGCGACCATCCTCGCCCTGGGCGTGGCGGCCTGCAGCAGCGCAGGCTCGTCTTCAAGCACCCCGACCACGTCGACGGCCAAGATGGGGCCGCCGCTAGTCATCGTGGACAACACCGGGCAGGTATTCGCCCAGACCTTCAACCCCTACGTCTCGACCTCACTCAGCACCGAAGAGAACATGCAGTCGCTCACCTATGAGCCGCTGCTCGAGTTCAACCTGATGCAGCCGACCGCCAAGCCCGTTCCGTGGCTGGCCTCGGCCTATGCGTGGTCGAACGGCGGCAAGACGCTGACGTTCACCATCCGGCCGGGGGTGAAGTTCAGCGACGGCAAGCCGATGACCGCCGCGGACGTGGCCTTCACCTTCAACCTGCTGATGAAGAACAAAACACTCGCGTCCGCCGCCCCCGGCCCGACACCGCTGCCGACCAGCGCGACGGCGCCGAACGCGACCACGGCGGTACTCACCTTCGCCCAGCCCCAATACGCCAACCTGTTCCTGATCGGGTCGACTTACGTCCTGCCGCAGCACATCTGGCAAGGCGTGAGCAACCCGGCGTCCTACGCCGACACGAACCCAGTCGGGACGGGCCCGTACGAGCTCGGCTCGTACTCCTCACAGAAGGTCACGTTCAAGCAGAATCCGTACTACTGGCAGAAGTCCATGGTGCACGTGCCCGAGGTGATCTTCCCCAGCTACGTGAGCAACACCACCGCGAACCCGGCGCTGGACACCGGTCAGGTCGGCTATGCAGGCAACAACGTCGCCAACGTCCAGTCCAACTTCCTGTCCGCCAGCCCGGACAACCACACCTGGACGTCGGGCCAGCCCTGGTTCGCGTCTAACAACGTCGTGACGCTCTGGCTGAACGTGACCAAGGCCCCGCTGAACGACCCGAAGGTGCGGCTGGCGATCAGCGCCGGGATCAACCGGCAGCAGCTGTCGGCCCAGGGCGAGACCAGCTATGAGCCGCCGGCCACGTCTTCCAGCGGCCTGCTGCTGCCGGTTGACAGCTCGCTGCTCAACTCGGCTTATAGCAACGACCTGTCTCCGACTAGTGACGCCGCGAAGGTCAGCCAGCTGCTGAGCAGCGACGGCTACACCAAGACCGGCGGCAAGTGGATGAAGAACGGCCAGCCGATCAAGTTCGCCATCGAGGACCCGTCGTCCTACACCGATTACGCCACGGACGCCGCGCTGATCGCCAGCCAGCTGAACGCCGAGGGCTTCGTGGTCTCCTTCGACGGAGTCCAGGCCACCCAGTGGTCCGCCGACTTCCCGGTCGGGAACTTCCAGGCCATGATCCACTGGGGCGCGCAGGGCCCCAACCCGTACTACTACTTCGACAACTGGCTGGACAGCACGCTGTCCGCGCCAGCCGGCCAGCCGGCCGGCGGCGATTACGGCCGGTTCAACAGCCCGCAGGCCCAGGCAGCCCTGGCGCAGTTCGCGGGCAGCAACAACACCGCCACCCAGCAGCAGGCGCTGAACACACTGCAGACCATCGTGGCCACCCAGGCGCCGGTGATCCCGCTGCTGTACGGAGCGGCCTGGTACGAGTACTCCACCAAGGACTACACCGGCTGGCCGACCCAATCCAACCAGTACAACGACCCGGTCCCCAACTCCCCTTACATGGAGTACACCCTGCTGCATCTCACCCCGGCCTCGTGAGCCGCAGCACCACATGAACACACCACGCGAGGCGCCCGGCCGCACCAGCGGCCGGGCGCCAGCCCACAACGCCCAGGATGCCCGCGACTTCGATCTGCTCGCCGCGCTCAGCCTGGACGACAAGGTGCGCCTGCTGACCGGCGCGGACAACTGGCGCACCTGCCCGCTGCCAGCCATCGGATTGCGGGCCATGGTCGTGTCCGACGGCCCGGCCGGGGTCCGCGGCATCACCATGGATGAGCGCAACCCGTCGGCGAGCCTGCCCTGCCCGTCGGCCCTCGGCGCCACCTGGGATCCCGCCCTGGTTCAGCGGCTCGGCGCCGCGCTCGGCACCGAGGCCAGGAGCAAGGGCGTCGACATCTTGCTGGCCCCGACGATCAACGTCATGCGTACGCCGCTCAGCGGCCGGGGCTTCGAGTCGTTCGGCGAGGACCCGGTGCTGATCTCCCGGCTGGCCGTCGCGTTCGTCTGCGGCCTGCACCAGGCCGGGGCGGCCGCGGCGGTCAAGCACTACGTGGGCAACGACTCCGAGACGCAGCGCTGGACCTACGACGCGCGGATCGCCGAGCACGTGCTGCACGAGCTGTACCTGGCTCCGTTCGAAGCCTGCGTGCGTGAGGCGGACGTGGACCTGGTGATGACGGGCTACAACAAGGTCAACGGCGTCACGATGACCGAACACGGCCCGCTGCTCACCCGCATCCTCAAGGACGAATGGAGCTTCGCCGGGGTGGCCCTGTCTGACTGGCATGCCGCGCGCAGCACGGTGGCCACCGCGATCGCCGGGCTCGACCTGGCCATGCCAGGCCCGGACGGGCCGTGGGGCGGCAAGCTGGCCGCGGCGGTGCGGGCCGGGCAGGTCAGCGAGGACGCGGTCGACGACAAAGTGCTGCGCATCCTGCGACTAGCCCGCCGGGTCGGGGCGATCGGCGGCGCCTCAGCCCCGCGGGCCGCCGCTTCGGGCGACCGGAGCCCGGACGGCAGCGCATCGAACGGCCGGGGTCCGGTTCTCGCCGACCCGGCGCTGCTGCGCCAGGTCGCCGCGGCAGCGTTCACGCTGCTCCGCAACGAGGGCGGCGTGCTGCCCCTGGACCTAGACACGATCCGCAGCCTCGCGGTAATCGGGCCGAACACCGTCAGCCCGGTCACCCAGGGCGGCGGCAGCGC
>JBAUAY010000785.1:0-8905 GCA_049676235.1 Streptosporangiaceae bacterium | reverse complement strand
GCACTGCTCGGGCCGGCCGCGGCCGATGTGCTGCTGGAGGTGGACGACCTGGCCGCCGCGGTGCTCGCGCACCGGCCGGGCGCGGCCCGGGCCGCATCCCCAGGGACCGGAGCGCTGCGGCCGTGATGAACTCGCTGCCCGTCCAGACGATCATCGCCTACCTGCTGATCTTCGTCGTGCCGCTGGTGCTGCCGGTCGCCTTCATCAAGCTGGTCGGCCTGTCTGGGCTGCGCACGCTGGTCACCTACGAGGCCAGGGACACCCCGCTGCACAAGCTCGACCCGCGGCTCAAGGTGCTCTACCCGATCGGGATGGGCATTCTGAGCATCCTGTTCACCTGGAAGTTCATGCTGATCGTGTTCGGGCTGACGATCGTGCCGTGGTTCTGGCTGCGCCCGTCCAAGGCGAAGATCAGGGTCCTGCTGGTGATGATCATCGGCCCGGCGATCGCCGGGTTCTGGGGGCAGGGCATGTACTACCTGCCGCCCCCGCCGATCCACTTCATCTACAAGTTCCCGTGGACCCTGGCCTGGCTCGGCTCGCCAGGCATCACCTCCTACGGGATGATCTTCGGCCTGCAGCAGACCTCCCGGGTGCTGGTGACCGTGTCCACCTCGATGCTGATCCTGATCAGCACTGACGTCGGCGACTTCACCTGGGCGTTCGAGCGGTTCCGTGCGCCACCGCACGTCGGCTTCGCGCTGACCGCCGCGCTCCGGTTCCTGCCCGAGATGATCGCCCGGACCCACCTGGTGCTGCGCGCCGTGGAACTGCGCGGCTACGACATGTCGCGGCCGCGCTGGTTCCAGTTCCGGCGCTGGCCGGACTATGTCAGGCGGCTGTGCCGGTGCGTGGTACTGGTCACGGTGCCGCTGCTGATCGGCACCCTGCGCGGCACCACGACGATGGCGATGGTCGCCGACGCGCGCGGCTTCGGCACGGTCAAGCGCCGCGGCTCGCTCCGGGTGCACAAGACCACCGCCGTGGACATCTGGGGTTACGCGATCCTCGCCTCGCTCGTGGTCGGCGCGCTCGTGCTCAACCACCTCGGCATCGGCGCCCGCTACTACGGATGAACGGAGGCCCGATGCGCTTCGACGCAGTCCTGTTCGACAACGGCGGCACCCTGACCCACCGCAGTTCACCGGTGGCGATGGTCCGCACGCTCGCCGCCCGGCTGGGCGTGGACATCTCCGAGGAGGAGGCGGCGAGGCACTGGCGCCGGTCCCGGGAGCACAGCCGGTCGCTGATGGCTGAGAAACGGCTCCGCCGGAACCTGTCCCGCGCCGACCACCGCGAGGCCTACGTGGCGGGCTACTCGCCGTTCGAGGAGATCGCCCCCGGCCTGGCCGAGCTCATGTACGACGAGTGGAAGACCAGCCCGCTGACCATGGTCCCCTACCCTGACACCCCGGCCGTGCTGAAGGCGTTCAACAGCGCGGGGCTACCCATCGGGATCGTCAGCAACACCGGCTGGAGCATCGACAAGGGGTACGCGGCGACCGGCCTGGACGCCTTCATCAGCGCGTTCGTGCTGTCCTGCGATCTGGGCATCGCCAAGCCCGCGCCGGAGCCGTTCCTGACCGCCTGCGAGCGGCTCGGTGTGTCCCCCGAGCGGACCCTCATGGTCGGCAACAACCGGGTCGCCGACTCCGGCTCCATCTGCGTCGGCTGCCACTGCCTGATCCTGCCGCCGGTGCCGCCCGGGGCCACCCGCGGCCTGCGCGCCGCCGCCGACATGGCCGGCCTCCCCTGGCCCGACTAACCCGACGATTGATTCCAAGGGATCGAGGGCTGGTCATGGCCCGCGGCAGCCAGGGCGGATGTCTCAGATGATCAGGCGGCGTGGTCCGTTTAGCGCGTCCAGCGAAGGTTGCGGGTTGTGCCGGAGACGCGGCGCGGCCAGCGGTTGCGGGTCAGGCGCCGCTGGTGTCGATTAGGGTGCCGAGGCCGTCGAGGACGCGCTGCAGGCCGAAGGTGTAGGCGTGGTCGGGGTCGTAGGCCGCGCCGTGCGCGGAGCCTGCGGCGGCGCCGACGCGGGAGGCCGTGGGGTACTTCGTCTCGTCGAAGACCCGGGCCAGCAGGGGGGCGTTGGCGGCCCACCATTGCTCCTCGCTCATCGCGCTGTCCTGCCGGGCGGCGGCCGCCTCGGCGGCCGAGCGTGCGGCGGCCTGGACGAAGCCGAGCAGGAAGGTGAGGGCGGCGTCCATCTCGACGTCGTCGAGCCCCAGGCCCTCGAACGCCTGAAGTTCGTGCTCGTATTTGGCCATTAGCCCCGGCCCGAGCGGGGGCCGGCTGGTGGAGACCTCGGCGATCCAGGGGTGCAGGGTGAACAGGTCGCGGTTCTCTTGGGCGACGGCGGCCAGCCGCTCGCGCCAGGGCATGCCGGACAGGTCGCCGCGGGGCATCTGGCGGTAGACCGTGTCGAGCATCAGGTCGAGTAGTTCGGCCTTGCCGGGCACGTAGGTGTACAGCGACATCGGCACCACGCCGAGGGCGTGAGCGACCGCGCGCATGGTGACTGAGCCCAGGCCGTCGCTGTCCGCGAGGGCGATCGCGGCCGCGGCGACCCGTTCGACACTCAGGCCCTGGCGCGGTCCGCGCCGGGAGTCCGCGGGGCCGGGCTCGTGCCAGAGCAGATGCAGAGTGCGTGCCGGGTCGCCGCCGCTGCTGTGTTCGGTGGGCATCGGAACATTCTCCCGTATGCTTGTGTTGTACGCAGTACATTATACTATATACAGTGTTGATTGCTGTCCCGATCGCCAGCCCGAGGAGCCCTCCCGTGCAGATCACCGCTTCCGCCGTATCCCTCAACGTCGCCGACGTGCCCGCCTCCGCCGCGTTCCTGACCAGCCACTTCGGCTTCCGGCAGGATATGGCCGCAGACGGCTTCGCCTCCCTGGCACGCGAGGACACCGGGATGAACGTCGTCTTCCTGCGCCGCGGCCTGCCCTTGCTGCCCGAGAACCAGCGCGACACCCACGCTGCCGGCCTGATCCTGGCGTTCGTCGTCGAGGACCTCGAGGGTGAGCTGGCCCGCCTGCGCGAGGAGGGCGTAGACATCACCATGCCCCTGCGCGAGGAGCCCTGGGGCGAGCGCGCGTTCCAGGTCACCGACCCCAATGGCGTCATCGTCCAGCTCCTCGACTGGAACGCGCGGGCCGGCCAGTGACTGAGCGGCCGGGGCGGCGGACCACCTGCCGTCCCGGCGGACCACCTGCCGTCCCGGCGGACCACCTGCCGTCCCGGCGGATCACCTGCCGTCCCGGCGGACGCCAGGACACGGGCGTGCGCCAAGAGCGCGCCGCTCCACCATCCGGAACCGTACATGGAGGCACGTTGTGACCGAGCGGACCACCGGGCGCTGGCCCGGCCTCAAGCACATCCGGCGGCCCAGGACCCGGCGAGGCTGGCTGATCACCATCGTTGCCAGTGGCGCGATCCTCGCACTCAAGCTCACCCTGGGCCTTGGCGTTCTCGCCCTGGTCGTGCACCTGCTGACGCATTGACCACACCCGGGCGACCGCTCGCACAGGCCTGGCGGCGGGATGTTCTCACCCGGCGATGCCGAGTGGGACGCGGAGCCGATGTCGCTCGCCTCATATTACCTGGCCAGACGGCACATCCAGCCTCGTCTGGCACCATCCAGCCACCCGTTACGATCGCCTGATACTCAAACAGGTCCCAAGGTGGGGTAGGCGAGCTGAACGACTGAATTAGGAAGCCTAGCCTTGCAATATTGAGCTTGCAAGGTTAACCTTGGCATATGTACGGGGAGCAGGAAGTCGAAGAGGTTGCCGCGGCCGTGTACCTGAGCGTGGGCCTGTTCAAGCGGCGGCTCCGGCAGGTCCCAGCCCCAGGCGAGCTGTCGCTTCCGGAGTCCGCGGCGCTCCGGAAGCTGGAGCGCGGCGGCCCAGCCACGGTGACCGCACTGGCCAGGGCCGAGCAGATCAGCGCGCAGTCGATGGGAGCGACGCTGAGCGCGCTGGAAGCGCGTGGCCTGGTCAAGCGCCAGTCCGACCCCGCCGACGGCAGGCGCGCGGTCATGTCGGTCACCGAAGCGGGTCTGTCCGCGGTCAGCGACAAGCGCAACGCGCGGATCGCGCAGCTGGCGCGGGCGCTGGCGGCCGGGTTTACACCCACGGAACTGGACCAGCTGATGGCGGCCGCACCGCTGATCGAACGCCTGGCCGAGAGCATCTGAGGGCTGACCGACCCCCGGGGGCGCGATACGAGGAGCGTGAATGGCGAAGAAGCCGGCCCCGGTGAGCGATCGCTATCGATGGGTGGCCCTGACGAATACGACCGCCTCCATGTTCATGGCGACGCTGGACGGCTCGATCGTCATCATCGCCCTGCCGGCCATCTTCCGCGGGATCGGGCTGGATCCGCTGGCCCCGGGCAGCATCTTCTACCTGCTGTGGATGATCATGGGCTACCGGCTCGTCCAGGCCGTGGCCGTGGTCAGCCTCGGACGGCTCGGCGACATGTACGGCCGGGTGAAGATTTACAACGCGGGCTTCGTCGTCTTCACTCTCGCCTCGATCATGCTCTCGTTCGACCCGTACCACGCCGGTGCCGGGGCGATGTGGCTGATCGGCTGGCGGTTCCCCCAGGCCATCGGGGGGTCCATGCTGATGGCGAACTCGGCCGCGATCTTGACCGACGCGTGGCCGGCCGAGAAGCGCGGCTTCGCGTTGGGCACCAACCAGATCGCCGGCCTGTCCGGCCAGTTCGTCGGCCTGGTTGCCGGGGGCCTGCTGGCCGCCATTGACTGGCGCCTGGTGTTCTGGATCAACGTGCCTGTCGGCGTGTTCGGCACGCTGTGGGCCTACCTGCGGCTCAAGGAGATGGGCGAGCGCCACCGTGCCCGCATGGACTGGTGGGGCAACCTCACCTTTGCCGTCGGCCTGGGCGCGCTCCTGGTCGGCGTCACCGTGGGCATCCAGCCCTATCACGGCCAGGCCATGGGCTGGGACAGCCCCACGGTGATCGGCCTGCTGGCCGGCGGCGTGCTATTGCTCATCGCGTTCGGCGTCATCGAGAGCAGGATCGCCGAGCCCATGTTCCAGCTCAGCTTGTTCCGGATCAGGGCGTTCACCGCTGGCAGCATCGCCGGCCTGGTCATGGCCATTGCCCGGGGTGGCCAGCAGTTCATGCTGATCATCTGGCTGCAGGGGATCTGGCTGCCCTTGCACGGCTATGCCTTCAGCCAGACCCCGCTGTGGGCGGGCATCTTCCTGCTGCCGCTGACCGCCGGGTTCCTCGTGTCTGGCCCTGTCGCCGGGATGCTGTCCGACCGGTTCGGCTCCAGGGGTATCGCTACCGCCGGAGCGGCGGTGGCCGGCGCCAGCTTCATTGGCCTGATGCTGCTGCCCGTCAGCTTTCCTTTCTGGGCATTTGCGCTGATCATCGCGGTGAACGGGATCGGCAACGGCATGTTCGGCGCACCTAACTCCTCCTCGATCATGGGCAGCGTCCCGGCCCGGCACCGCGGCGCGGCCTCGGGCATGCGCTCCACCTTCCAGAACTCCGGCACGGCGCTGTCGATCGGCGTGTTCTTCTCACTGATGATCGCCGGGCTAGCGGCTAGCTTGCCGAAGACGATGACCCGCGGCCTGGAGCAGTACGGCGTCCCGCACGCCGTCGCCCACCAGATCGGCTCCCTGCCCCCGGTGTCGTCGCTGTTCGCCACCGTGCTGGGCGTCAATCCTGTGCAGCACCTGCTGACGCAGGCTCACGCGCTGTCCTCGCTCCCGGCCGCGAGCCAGCGGCTGCTGACCGGGCGGGAGTTCTTCCCCGCTCTCATCTCGGCGCCGTTCCACCACGGCCTGGTCGTGGTGTTCGTGGCGGCCGCCTCGCTGGCGACGGTGGCAGCCTTCGCGTCCCTGCTGCGTGGCGGCCGCCCTGTCCCGCCGGAGCCCGGACCTCGGCAGGCAGCCGAGGTGCCCGCCGAAGGCACGAAGGCCTCGTCCTTACCGCACCGCCGAGAGGGGGCCGCGCCCGGTCCGGGACGTCTCCGCGGAAGCGGCTGACGCGGATCCCGCGAAGCGATTGGGCCGGTGGGACTATCTTCAGGTTTGAGCGGTTACGGCGCTGTGCGGACTTGAATTCGGCGTCGTCACCGTGTGCGGAGCGATCGCAGTCGCCGCTCTCGTGGAGCCCGGACGCCGCGGACGGGTTAGTCAGGTCCCGGGGCGGGGGGCGTTTGCCGGTTCGGGCGCGGCCGGTCGCGGGCGGAGTGAGCCGGCAGCGGCGAAGGCGGCCAGGAACAGGGCGGCGATGAGCCACAGGGCGTTGAGGAGGCCGGCGGACTCGGCGAGCACGCCGATGGCGGGTGGTCCGGCGAGGTTGGCGAAGTAGCCGATGGAGGCGACGACGCTGACCCGGGCGGCCGGGTCGGGTCCGCTCTCCGCGGCCGCGGACATGCCGAGGGGGAAGCCCATCGAGACACCGACCGCCCACAGCAGCACGCCGGCCAGGACGATCCACCGGTTCCCGGCCTGGATGAACAGCGCCACGCCGAGGACGCCGAGGGCGGTGGTGACGCGGATGGTCCGGACGCGTCCGAGGCGATCGACGATGGGCCCGCCGAAGATCCGGGTGAGCGCTTCGGCGACGGCGAACGCGGTGACGAACAGCGCCGCGACCGCGGCGGTCTGCCCGTGGTCGTTCCGCACCGCCAGGGTGAGCCAGTTGCCCGCCGAGCCTTCGCCGAGCTCGACGCCGAGCATGACGACGCCGATGAGGAGCAGCCGCCAGTCCAGCCAGCCGCGTAGCCACTAGCGGAGCTTCGCGCCGCGATCTTGGTGCGGCTCCTCCGCCGGCGCACGGCGCCCGCCCGGAATCCCGGCCGCCGTCCCGAGGGCGGTCACGGCGATGGCGAGGGCCTCAGCGATGAACTGCGCGGACGGAGAGACGCCGAGTGCCGCGCAGGCCGCGCCGATCCCCGACCCGACGGCGACCCCGATGGACCAGGCGGCGTGCATCATCGGCATGAGGGTGCGCCCTGCGGCTCGCTCGACGGCGGAGCCCTCGACGTTGATCAGCACGTCCAGAGCGCCGAGCCCCAGCCCGATGACCACGAAGGCGACCGCGACCAGCGGAACTGAACCCAGAACGAGTGCCAGGCCCATGACAGTCATCGCGGCGGCGATGAGCAGGAGCGCCCCCGCGACGGACCGGCGGCCCAGCCAGTGCTGGACCGGGGTGGACGCGAGCAGCCCGAGGATGGCCCCGACGGTCACTCCCGCCAGGAGCAGCCCGATCGTGGCCGTGTCGATGCCGAGGCTCGCCTTGATAGCCGGCAGCCGCGGACCCCACGCCGAGATGGCGATCCCGCCCAGCCCAAATGCGGCAGTGACCGTCCACCGCCAGCGGGCCAGCGCCGGACGCCCGGCCGTGACAACGACATCCGTCACCGGCGCGCTCCCACCGCAAGACGCCAGGCTGGCGCTCGCCCGGTAGCGCTTCCTCTCCGGAGGACTCCTGGCCGGTGGAAAGTATCACGGGCACGGCGGAAGCTGACGCCCCACGGCATGCTTGCCGCCGCCTGCCCCGGACCGTTTCCCGGCCGAGGCGCAGGAGCTAGGCCGCGCCACCTGGCCCCCGGTCTCGCGGGAGCAGCCGCTCGAGAATCGACAGCGAGCGTCCTACGTCCACGGCGCCGGGATCTAGCAGCCACTGGATCTGCAGGCCATCCGACGCGGCGATCACCAGCGCAGCCGCGTCCATCGGGTCGATGTCCGCTGCGATACGACCCGCCTGCTGTCCGGACTCGATCCTGGCGGCCAGCGTCTCCCGCAGCAACCGGAACCGGTCGCGCACGAACTCCCGGGTAACGGCATGCCGCTTCTGCAGCGCATCGGTGGTGAGCGTTGCGTAGAGCTCGACGAGGCCGGGGATCGAGCGGTTCCTCTCAGCGGCCTCGACAATCACGCCGACGGCAGACTCGTCCGTTGAGGGCGCGCCCGCAACCGTAAGCGCCTCGTGTGTCCGGTACACCTCAACCAGCAACTCGTCTCGCGACGAGAAGTAATGACGCAGCGCAGCGTGGGACACCCCGATCGCCTCGCCCACAGTGCGCAACGACGCCCTGTCTACCCCCCGCTGCGCGAACAGGGCGATCGCGCTCTGCAGGATCTGCTGTCGGCGTCGCACTCCCTTCGGATACGAGCGACGCCCAGGCGGGCCTCCGCCAACCTCCTCCGTCACCCCGCCATCGTAGGAGCCTCCACCTGGGGAAGGCGGCAGTGCGTCGATTTCGTCATGTAATGCGAAACAGCCTTTACGGCACCATGAGCCATGGAGTGCACAGGCCAGCCCGGCCGGTCCGGGCATGGCGATGGCGCGGGAGCCCTGGATGGCAGGATTAATCGTTGTGGCTGTGAACAAGATGCCGGCCGCCGAAGTGGAGGTGTCGGCGGATCTGGTGCGGCGGCTGCTCGCCGGTCAGCATCCTGACCTTGCGCGGCTGCCCGTGGAGTTCCTCGCGAACGGCTGGGACAACGAGCTCTACCGGGTCGGGGACGGGCTGATCGCGCGGCTGCCGCGCCGTGCCCTGGCCGCGGAGATCATCAAGCATGAGCAGCGCTGGCTGCCCGGGCTCGCCCCGCGGCTGCCGCTGCCCATCCCCTATCCGGAACGGACCGGGGGACCCGCCTGCGGGTACCCCTGGTCGTGGAGCGTGGTGCCCTACCTGCCGGGCGTGCCCGCGGCGCAGGCCAGCTTCTTCGACCCGGCGGGAGCCGCGGCCGCCGTCGGCGGGTTCCTCGGTGCGCTGCATGTCCCCGCCCCGGCGGACGCGCCGGCCAACCCGTTCCGCGGCGTCCCGCTGGCCGAGCGCGCCGGCAAGTTCGCGGCCAGCCTCGCCCTGCTCACCGGCCAACCCGGCCAGGATCTCCTC